>JAATFH010000257.1 GCA_015655315.1 Terriglobales bacterium | reverse complement strand
TTTTCACTCCTGCCAGCTCTGCTCTTCTCCGCTCTCTCTCTGACCGCACAATCGCAACCGGCTTCCACGCGCACGCTGATCCGCGCAGGCCACGTCATTGACGTGCACACCGGCTCCGAGTCTGCCGACCAGACCATCATCGTCACCGGCGACAGCATCACTGGCATCGCTCCCACGGCATCCACTCCCAGGCAGTCCGGCGATGCTGAGATTGACTTGCGCGGCATGACCATCCTGCCCGGTCTCATCGACGTACACACCCATCTGACGATGGACACCAACTTCGATCCCTATCATGAGCTCTCCACCAGCGTCGCCAAGAGCGCGCTGATCGGAGCGCGCAATGCGAAAGTCACGCTCGAAGCCGGATTTACAACCGTCCGCAACGTTGGAGCTGACGGCTATGCGGACGTCGATCTGCGCGACGCCATTAACGAAGGCCTGGTCGAAGGCCCGCACATGCAGGTCAGCGGCCCCGCGCTCGGCATCACCGGCGGGCACTGCGACGACAACCTGCTGCCCTTCGAATTTCACCAGACCGGCGACGGGGTGGCCGATGGCGTCGAAGCCGTGCAACACAAGGTTCGCGAGGTCATCAAGTACGGTGCGGACGTCATCAAGGTCTGCGCCACCGGAGGCGTGCTCTCCAAGGGCGACGACCCGCAGGCATCCCAATACACGCTCGAAGAGCTGAAGGCCATCGTCGCCGACGCACATCGTCTCGGACGGAAAGTCGCCGCGCACGCGCATGGTTCGCAGGGCATTCTATGGGCGACCGAAGCGGGCATCGACTCGATCGAGCACGGCTCTTACATGAACGACGAAGATATCGCCGCCATGAAACAACACGGAAATTATTTTGTTCCCACCGCGTACCTGATTGACTGGATGCAGGAGCACGGAAATCTGCCGCCGTTCTATAAACAGAAAATGATGGATGTAAGCGCCGTGGAAAAGGCGAATGCTAAGAAAGCCATCGCCGCGGGCGTAAAAATAGCGCTCGGCACCGACGCTGCCGTCTACCCGCACGGCCTGAACGCGCATGAACTCGATGTATACGTGAACCAGTTCGGCATGACGCCTCTCGCCGCCCTGCAAACGGCCACTCTCAACGCTGCCGATCTTATGAGCTGGACCAGCCATGTCGGTTCCATCGAGCCCGGCAAATGGGCAGATATCATCGCCGTCAACGGTGACCCGCTCAAAGACGTTCGCCTGCTGCAGAACGTCCAATTCGTTATGAAGTCAGGCGTCGTCTATAAAAACGGGACCACCGCAAAATGAAAGCTACGCAGTTCGAATTTCGTTTTCGGCTGGCGATTGGCTTCCTGCTTTATGTCCTCGGCTTCTGGGCTCCATGGGCGCGATACCTGGGCGGCTCCGGCCGTGTCTCCACCACCTGGCTTGAACTGTCAGGCGCCCTCGCCAGCGCCCACTGGCTCTCGCTCAACAGCGCAACCATCCTCATCACCGCGACAGCTCTCTTCTGCGCCGTCAAGGGAACCATCTTCCGTGTCTGGGGAACGGCCTATCTCGGTACAGCCGTCGTGCACGACAAGTCCCTGCACGGAATAGCGGTGGTCGCCGCAGGCCCCTATCGCTACGTGCGCAATCCGCTCTACGTGGGCACGTTCCTCTTCTCCATTGCCGTTTCGATTCTGATGCCACCTACGGGCGCGATCTTTTTTCTCGTAGCGCAAGCGATCTTCTATTTCCGCCTTGTTCTCGGCGAAGAAGCTTACCTCACAGCACAGCAGGGAGAAGCCTATCTCGCATACAGGAAAAAAGTGCCCCGCTTCCTGAGAAGCCTGCGCGCGCGCGTGCCCGCCTCACCGGCCACGCCTCAATGGCTCACCAGCATGCTCGCGGAAAGCTACTACATCGGCTATACCGCGTGCTTTTCCATTCTCGCCTGGCGTTACAACGCGTATCTTCTGGTCAAGTGCGTCATTATCTGCTTCGGAGCGTCTTTAGTCATACGGGCTATTCTGCCGCAGGCATCGAAACATGATTGATATTCAGCGCGACATCACCGAGGTCATCGAATCCACCATTCTCGTCGTGGGAGCACTCTTCCCCATCGTCAATCCACTTGGCAGCGCGGCTATTTTTATCAACATGGTTGGATCCGTCGATGAGCGCCTGCACAGCGCTCTCTCCAAGAAGATCTCGATCTACAGCTTTTTTCTGCTCATCTGCTCGCTGCTTTGGGGCGTAAAGATTCTGGCATTCTTCGGCATTTCGATCTACGCCGTTCAAATCGGCGGAGGACTGGTGGTTGCTGCCACCGGCTGGACTCTGCTCGCACAGGGAACCAGCGGCGTTCGCTCCAATACCGTCAGCCAGGAAAATATTCTCGATCATGCCTTCTACCCCTACACGTTGCCCATCACGGTGGGACCGGGCTCCATCTCCGTCGCCATTACCCTCGGCGCGCATCTGCCCGCCGAGCTGCATACTGCCTCGGTCTTCTCTCCCAAAGCTCTCGTCGCCGCCATCGTGGGCATCGCGCTCGTCTGTTTCATCGTCTACGTTTGCTATCGTTACGGAACCGCAGCGGAGCGTCTGCTCGGAACCGCAGGCACTTCCGTCGTGATGCGCCTGTCATCGTTCATCCTCATGTGTATCGGCGTGCAGATTATAGCCAGCGGCATCAAGTCCTATCTCTCTACCATCCACACGTTCTGAACTCCCGATTCGCAGTCTGTCAGGCAGCCTTCTTTGCATAGACAATCGAGACAGGAAAAAAGGTATCCACCAGATAAAACTTCCTGCTTACCGTCATGGGCATAACTCGCAGTATTCTTGTAATCCGAGATCACAGCCGTCCCGCCGGCTTTCCGTCACAACTCTACCGCGGCGATACACCAGCAGACGATTCTCTTCTGTCACCAAAAGGAGATGACAACTGTCAGGAAAATAAAAAAGGAAACGGATTGATCCGTTTCCCTTTTCTTCAAATGGCGCAATGCGCCTTCAATTACTTCTTGGGCGGAGCGATGATGTCCTTCGCAGCCTTGGCTACGCGGAACTTCACGACGGTCTTCGCCTTGATCTTGATCTGTTCGCCGGTCTGCGGATTGCGGCCGATGCGAGCCTTGCGCTCTGCCTTCACCAGGCGTCCGAGCCCGGGAATTACAAAGAGGCCGTTCTTCTTCGTCTCTTTGATGGCCGTTTCCGCAAGCAGATCAAGAAATCCAGCTGCCTGCTTGTTAGTGAGTTCGAGCTTCTCCGCCAACTGACGGACAAGAGCTGTTTTGGTCAATCCTGTTGCCATTTTTTTAAATCCTCCTGGTTCTTATTTCGCTTTCCCAGAACCTTTGCTGGTCTCGCGTCTTGCGGGCTTTTCCATTCCGCCCTCGAGGATTTTCCTGCGCGATGGCCCGAAAACCCTGTATTCATGCGGCTGTTTGAAAAAACCTACCGCCGTTTACCTTGCGTCTTTTCGCAAGCTTTGTCAACGGTAAAACCCTATATTCCACAGGTTTTTTACCGATTTCACTGGATTTTATACCATTTTTCTGGATTTTTGCTCATTTTCTCAAATCCAGGAGGTCATGAAACCCTTATCCAGAGCGGCTTGCGCGCATTTCCGGGACACAGATGATGTTGGAGTTTATGCCCGCACAACAGCGCGCGTCTACATGAGTTTGAAGATATATTGCTTTTTCTTTTCCACATTCTGTACGAAAGGACGATTTAGAAAATCCACGATCGGCGCTGCCAGCCTGAAGCGTGTCGTGATCTCGCTCACCAGCCCTTCGTCGAGCGCCGTCTCGGCTGGCAGCCGTGCCACCACGCCCCATTGCTGCTGCTTAATCAGGTCAATTCCCGGGTGATCCGCCGTGAACCCTTTTGGCGGACGTGTCAGCGCCGCTCGATCCAGGTCCAGATCCATAACCTTTCGTAGCCTCTTGCCGTTCAAAAGCCGGCGTAATTCCTCATGCTGCTCCAGCAGCTGCATGCGGATCGCCAGCAGCTGCTCGCGCTCGGGCATGTAGATGCCCGCTGCGACGAGAACTTCTGCAGGAGAAAAATGAAAATAGTAGCCGCCCCCGGACGTCTTCTCCAGCCCGGCGCGCGTCCACCAGGCCGAGACCTGCGTCTTGTATGGAGTCTTATCGGCAGAAAAACGCGTATCGCGATAGATGCGCATGATCGTCTTCTGCGCGGGACGTACGTGCGCAGGCGCGAATTCCGTCATCGCATCGGTTACGCGCTCGATCAGAGCCAGCATCGGCTTTTTCAGCTCGCGGTCGAAGATCGCGCGCCGCGCCTCGAACCATTCGCGATTGTTATTGCGTTTGAGGCCGCGCAGAAACTTCAACGCCTCCGTGCTGAAGTACGGTGGGACAGTTTCCTGGGACGCAGTTTGTTTGGACCGAACCTTGGGCATATCCGCATTTTAAGTGCTGTAAGAGAACCCCCCGGGAATGTGCCTGCCTTGCGTGGCGTCAAAACAAGACTGTAACTTTTTCCGGCATTTTCCGATCTAATCAATATGATTCGCACACTGCTATGTACGTTCGCTATCGCTTTGGGCCTCGTCTTCGCACATGCCCAGATTGAGCCAGCGCGGACAACTCCCATCCCCGCAGCACAGAACGACGTTCCGCTGGCCGCGAAACATGGCAAAGCGACAGCCGTCTTCGCCGGCGGGTGCTTCTGGGGCACGCAGGCGGTCTTTGAGCGCGTCAAGGGTGTTATCGATACGACGGCAGGCTACTCGGGCGGCTCAGCCTCCACAGCGCACTACAGCGACGTGACGACGGAAACCACCGGCCACGCCGAAAGCGTCCGCGTTGTTTATGACCCTTCAAAAATCACCTACGGCCAACTGCTGCGCATCTTTTTCTCCGTGGCCCACGATCCCACGCAGCTGAACCGCCAGGGCAATGATGTCGGCACCTCTTACCGCTCGGTCATTTTCTACAGCGACGAGGACCAGCATCGCCTCGCCGAGGCCTACATCAAGCAACTCGACGCCGCGCACATTTACCCCCGACCTATCGTCACGCAGGTCGTGCCGCTCAAGGGCTTTTATGACGCCGAGTCCTATCATCAGGACTACGCCATCAAGAATCCGGACAATCCCTACATCCAAGTCTGCGACCGCCCAAAAATCGCGGCTCTCAAACAGCAGTTTCCGGAATTATTCCAGCGATACGATGGAAAATAAGTAGCGCAGCCGAATACGATATCGTCAACACGACATGAATCTTTTCAATATCTATTCACGTCGTTTTCCTATCATCGTGAGGGTATGCGGGCCCTCCTTCTCTTCGCCACTCTTATCGCGCCGATAGCAGCATTCGCAGGACAGACGCCAAACTCGGTCGACGTAGAGCCTGACTTGCACCTTCTGCTTGAAGTGAAGGGCCAGGGCGTTCAGGTCTACACCTGTGCGGAAAACAAATGGATGCTCAAAGCACCCGACGCCAAACTTATCGACGCGCAGGGAATCGTCATCGGCACGCACTTTGCCGGCCCCACCTGGAAGCTGACCGACGGGAGCGAAATCAAAGGCAAGGCTATCGCCGCAAAGCCATCGCCGGAAGCTGGTTCGGTTTCATGGCTACTGCTTCAGACCATTCCCGGAAGCGCCTCGGGGAAATTTGCAGACGCTATCTATATCCGCCGCACCCAGACCCACGGAGGCGCCGCACCGGAAAAGAGCTGCACCAGCGGCGAATCGCGACAACCTTACTCTGCGACTTACAGCTTCTACGGTAAATAAATCGTCGCCCCACCCCGGTGAAAATCGGGGTGGGGCTGGTACTTTCAAATCCTTCCGCTCTTCGCGCTCCGGCGCAATTCCGCATACGGTCTCGGGGCGCCATCTACTACAATCCCAGCAACACAGCCATGATGCGCACTTTCAGCCGAATTATCTTTCCGTTCTTCTTCACGATCTCCGCGCTCACAGCGCAAACCAAAGCACCTGCAACCCCGCAGGAAATCAAAACCTTCTACGAATCCGGCCTGCGGCGCAACGGAATCATCGGCAGCAGCCTCGTGCTCATCCGCAACGGTGAAGTGGTCCTGCACGACAACTACGGCCGCCAGAGCGAGACCGTGCCTGTCGATGACAACACCACCTACCACTGGGCTTCGGTCACCAAGACCTTCACCGGAATCGCGATCATGCAGCTGCGCGACCGCGGCCTGCTCTCGCTTGACGACCCGCTTACCAAGTACATCCCCGAGCTGGCGACCGTCCACGACACCTACGGCCCTGTCTCCGCCATCACCATTCGCGAAGCCATGTCGCACGCAAGCGGCTTCCGCGATGCAACATGGCCGTGGCGCGACCAGGACTGGCAACCCTTCGAGCCGACGCAATGGTCGCAGATCGTCGCCATGCTGCCGTACTCCGATATCAAATTCCAGCCCGGCACCCGCTACAGCTACTCCAACCTCGCCGTGGTCTTTCTCGGTGAAATCATCGAGCGCCTCTCCGGAGATCAATTCGAGGTCTACATGGAGAAGAACATCTTCAGGCCGCTCGGCATGGGCCGCAGCTACTACGACCGCAGCCCCTACAATCTGCTGCGCTACCGTTCCCACAGCTGGGACCTGAAAGACGGCAAAATCACCGAAGATCCCTTCGACTTCAACACCGGCATTACCCGCGCCAATGGCGGCCTGAACGCACCTTTGCCGGATATGCTCAAGTACATCCGCTTCCTGCTCGGAGAATCCGCGCACCAGACTGAATACGACGCCATCCTGAAGCGCTCATCACTCGAAGAAATGTGGAAACCCGTGCTTCCCGTTGTTCCTGACGAGGACTTCCCCTCACGCGCAGGCGCGCATGATTCCGTAGCGGAAAGCTTCTTCATACACACCGACGGCGATCTGACCTTGATTGGACATCCGGGCTGGCAGAACGGATTCCGCAGCCAGATCAACATCGACCCAGCCACCCGCACCGCTTACATCGTCGACTACAACACCGACGCACAGGATGAGAAACAAAACACGCGCAGCTTCAACATCGAGCTGCGCGATTATCTGATCGACCACTTTTTCAAATTACGCGCAGCAAAAGCAGAATAATGATGATCAACAGAATCAGGCTGATTCCGCCACCACCGTAGTAGCCAAGACCGGGACCCATCCGGTAACCACCAAATCCGAAAACCAGAACCAAAATAATAAGAATAATCAGCAGCATGTGCTTTCCTCTCTAGCTTGTCGTGAATCAATGCGCGGCTGAACCAAAGCAGCACATTCCAGGACCATTCGTAGGATGCAGACTCGCCGTCATCCGCGTTTGCCTTTTTGAAATTTCCCTGCGATCACAGCAGACAAGCAACTCGACAACGATGCGCGAGCGTCTCTACTTGTCGGAGACTGCAGACCGTGCCGCAAACTCGCGCGCACGCGCCAGCAGCAGCTCCTGCTCACGGGCATTGCGTGTCATTGAAGCAGCTCGCTCGCACTCCGCCCGCGCCTCGTCAAAGCGTCCCAGCTTCGCCAGCAGATCACCACGCACACTCGGCAACAGGTGGTAGCCCTTGAGCGAGGGCTCCGTAGTCAATGCATCGACCAGCTCCAGCGCAGCATCCGGGCCAGACGCCATGCTCACGGCAACCGCGCGGTTCAGCTCCACAATCGGCGAAGGCATGATCCTTGCAAGCGCATCGTAAAGCTCGACGATGCGTTTCCAATCCGTCTCCTCGGCAACCGGCGCACGCGCATGGCATGCCGCAATGGAAGCCTGCAGAGTGTACGGCCCGCGCTCGCTGCCCAGCGCACTGGCGCGTTCCAGCGCAGCAAGGCCGCGCCGGATCAGCAACCGGTCCCATCGCGCGCGGTCCTGATCGAGCAGCAGCACGGGCCGACCCTCAGGCCCGGTCCGCGCCGCTGCGCGCGACGCCTGAATCTCCATCAATGCCACCAGCCCGTGTACCTCCGCTTCCTGCGGCACAAGCTCAGCCAGAATCCGTCCCAGCCGCAGCGCGTCCTCGCACAACGCAGGCCGCATCCAGTCATCGCCTGCTGTTGCCGAATAGCCTTCATTGAAGATCAGATAAATCGCGCCCAGCACCGAAGACAACCGAAGCGGCAGTTCTTTCCCCCGCGGAACTTCGAACGGAATATGCTCCCGCGCCAGCGTGCGCTTGGCGCGCACAATGCGCTGCGCAATCGTAGTCTCAGAAACCAGAAATGCCCGCGCAATCTCATCCGTCGTCAATCCACCCAGCAGCCGCAGCGTCAATGCGACCCGGGCTTCTGAAGAAAGAACGGGATGGCAGACAATAAACATCAGCCGCAGCAGATCGTCGCCAATGTCATCATCGAGAGCCGTATTCCAGTCCGGCACGGTCCGCTCCAGCGCTTCCAGTTCGCGTCCCAGCTGCTCGTGCTTGCGGTCGAGCATCTGCTTCCGCCGCAGCAAATCAAGCGCACGATGCTTCGCCGTCGCCATCAGCCATGCACCCGGCTTTTCCGGAACGCCCGACTCCGGCCACTGTTCCAGCGCGGCCACCAGCGCCTCCTGTGCCAGGTCTTCGGCCAGGCCCACATCGCGCACAATTCGAGTAAGACCGGCAATCAGCTTCGCCGACTCGATCCTCCAGACCGCATCAATCGTATTGTGGATAGCGGTAGCCGTCACTGCTACCGATCACATCATCATTGCGCTGGTTAGGCAAGACAACGTATCAGATGCCGCAGTCGAGCACCGGACGTATCTCGTACTCCGCCTCCACATCGCCGCGCAGTGTCGGACAGCGCTTGATCCACACAATCGCCTCTTCCTTCGATCCGACCTCGATCATCGTGACTCCGGCAATCAGTTCCTTCGATTCAGTGAACGGCCCATCCACGGTTGTGAACTGACCGCCGGACAACCGAACGCGCGTTCCCTGCGCAGTGGGCTGCAGCCGCTCCACGGCCACCAGCACGCCTGCCTTCCTCATCTCGTCGTCGTACTGCTTCATTGCTTCAAACAGCTCAGGGCCGGCCGGAGTTTCCGACTCCATGGTGGCATCGGACTTCCGCAGAATCACAAACCGCATCGTGTGCACCTCCACCGCGCTAACGCCGCAATGGAATGATTTCACACAACTCCTGGTCGCGCAGACACAGCCCCGCCCACAACACAATGCCCATATAAACGGGGAACAGCGTCTCCGCGAACAACGAATTCCCCACGCGCCATTGCACTGCTACTGCACCACCGAGATATCCAGTCAGAAGCACTGCGCCGAGGACGGCCGTCTTCGGCACTGCATACAAAATCGTGCATATAAGCAGCACGACACCCGTGGCCGCAATAATCTGGTCAGGCCAGCCCAGTGCTGCTGAACCTGTCACCACTGGCGCTGGCTTGAACAGCTTCACCACGCCATCCATCAGAAGAAAGAGCACCACCAATCCGCTCAGCACGCGACCGGTCCAGAGCCTCTTCGGCGAAACCACAGCCTGCATATAAACCTCCTCGGGTACAAAGAATCGGGGTTCCGCCACCACGGAACCCCCTCGCTTCACGCGGCCTGTTTTTTGATGTTCACCATCCACGGAATACCAAAGCGATCCGTCAACATTCCGAAGCGGAGCGACCAGAACGTTTCCGCCAGCGGCATAGTCACCTTGCCGTCTTCGGCCAGCGCGCTGAAAACCTTCTCCGCCTCAGCCGGGTCTTTCGCTGCGACGCAAATGTCGAAGCCCTGCTGCTCCCCCTGGTACTGCGGCGGGGCATCGGAGCCCATCAAGATCCTGTCACCCACGCGCATCGAAATGTGCATGATCTTGTTCTGCACCTCCGGCGCCATTTGTGCCGCCATCGGCGATTCGCCGTACGTCATCTTGAACTCGATCTTGCCGTCAAAAGTTTTTTCGTAAAACGTAAATGCTTCCTCGCAATTGCCGTTAAAGCTCAAATGTGGATCAAGCTGCATGCTGTTTCTCCTCGCTTCTGAGAATGAAATGCGGATGTCAAATATCGGAACGCCTTTGTCATCCGGACGGAGTGAAGGATCTGCTTCTTCTCCCCTGTTTCGCAACCGTCTATGCATTGGCCGTTCGCTCACCGCACGGCGCTACGCCCTGATCGAAATCGCCCGGATCATATACCTGGCGCACTTCCGTCTCGCCATCGCCGGCAACTTTCAGGAATCGCTTCGATAGTTCAATCGCCTCTTCCTTCGACTCCGTCTGCAGCAGAGCAAAGCCAGCAATCAGCTCTTTCGCTTCTGCAAATGGCCCATCCACTACGTTGAACTTTCCGTTGGCAAGCCGTACGCGCGCGCCCCTTTCACTTGGCAGGCACCCTTCTGTCGCAAGCAGCTTGCCGCTCTTCATCATCTCTTCGACAAACTTCCCCATCTCCGCCATATCCTCGTGCGTCGGTGGAGTGCCTTCTTTCTTCACGGGCTTGTACAAACAAAGAAATCGCATCTCTCAAACTCCTTATCGTTTTGAATGATGGGCGGCTCGTGAGAATCCACCCTGCTTACACATCGAACGGCGCAAGACAAAATCGACACGCCGTCTCTTACGCGCAAAATTAATTTTTAGTCGCCACCCGCATCCGCTTCTCCTGCTCTTTCAGCTCAGGAGTCAATGCGTCGCCAAAATCTTCCAGCTCATACACCGGCCGGATTTCGATCTCAGACTCAATGCCCGGGAATGGAGCAGGGCAGCGCTTCACCCACTCAACCGCCTCTTCCATCGACTTCACCTGCCAGATCCAGAACCCCGCCACCAACTCCTTCGTCTCCGAAAACGGCCCATCGATCACCGTGCGCGCCGCGCCGGAAAACCGTACCCGCTTACCCTTCGAGCTCGGCTGCAGCCCATCCGCTGCCAGCAGCACGCCTGCCTTCACCAGCTCTTCGTTGAACCTGCCCATGTCGGCAAGCAGTTCGCTCATCTCCTCCGACGGCGGCAGACCCGACTCTGACTGCTTCGTGCCCTTCACCAGAACCATCACTCGCATTTCAATTTCTCCTCGTTGAAAATTACGCGCCGGGAATGACTTACCGTTGTATCCCACGCTCTACTGACACGTCGAACGTCGCGGCGCAGAATCGACACGCCGCGCAACTTTTTCGAATTATTTTTGCGGAGAGAATATGCTGCGACGCGGCTCCTGTAACTCCGCGGGGCAGCAGGCGTCTAAAATTATTTGACGGAGCTTTTTGAGGACTATACTGAGGTGCTTCAAGTTATCCCACGCGACGCAGGCAGACTGACCATGCGGCCACAGCGACTCTCCCGGACTTTGATACGGATTGCGGGAGTACTGCTCGTCTGTGCGCCTCTATACACCGCATCGCTCTTCGCGCAGTCCACGAACGATGCGCTGCAGCCGACTCGTGATAGGCTTGCCTCGCTGCAAACTTGCCTGGGACCGCAGAACAGCGAGCTGAACGACCTGAAACAAGGACTGCTCAATGGATGGAAAGTTTGGAAATCACATCATTCCGGACCTCCGCCTCCGCCCCCTGCCGAATATCTCAGCAGTCTTGATCGCGACATCGAAGCCTGCGCCGCTGCTTCTCAGATCAAAGACGAGGCGCGCCGCCAGAGCATCTTAAGCGCCGTGCGCAAAGACATCGCCATCAAATCCGAGGACTGTCACAAGTTTGGAATGGGGCGCGCGGTCCCGGTCAGCATCAGTACTCTGCGAGGATCGGTAACGGAAAATGGCTGGGAGGTTTTTTATCGTTGGATATCCTCCAGTGATTTCCAGCCCGAAGAGGTGCGCGTTCCTCAGTTGACCAGTCCGGCTGTCGTCGCGCTTCCCCCCGGCCAATACGCGATCCGAGCGCAGAAAAAGCTCTCTGATACGCAAACTCAGACCATAGCGGAAACCACCATTGTGGTAGGTCTGCAGCCGACCACCGATCTGCAGTTGGCAATCGAATGAAAGAAACCGGGAAATCGTCCGCGCCGAAAAAAAGTCTGCGCATCCAGGTCTTCGCAAGCTTTTTCAAGAGCTACATGAGCGTCTCCACCATCGTGGTGGCTTCCATACCCATTCCCGTGGCCACCTGGAAGCTCATACCCATCTACGCTCAGCAGCGCGGCTTTCTTACCGTCTACGCGTCATTGTTCTGCTTTCTGCTGCTGGCCTTTGTCTTCTCCATCCGCCATCGCCTCGCTCCCCTCATCTTCTCGCGCGGCTGGCGGGGTTCGGTGATTGCCGCATTGCCATTCGTCTTTATACTTCTCACCCTCGTATGCATCCTGGCCTATCACGCGGTATTGCAGCATTCCGTACAGCAGATTCGCCTGCTCGGAGTTACGGCTACGACAAATGACATTTTGAATAAACTCGACCTGACTGAGATTCCCCATGAATTGATCCTGGCCGGGTACTATCTTGGAATTTTTGTCTTTGCTGAAGCGGCATTCGTCCTCATGGCTCTGCGCGAATATCTTCAGGATGTGCTGCATATCGACGAAAGAGATCTTCTGCACGGATCCTCGACCTTCGAAGTGCCGACGCCTCCCGCATCCGTCACCAAAGCGCCTTCTACCTTGATCCCGACAGACAGTAAGACACCTGAGTTCTGAGTGGCCGCTCTGTGGAATCGCAAGAGGCCCGCGATACGATAACCATCATGCCGGACGCCGCCGCACTGCACCTCAATCTCTGGAAGCAGCAACTCGGCCAGGTGCCCGATTCAATCTGGCAGCAGACCGGCCTCGAATCTCTCGTACTGGCCGACAATCACCTTACAGAAATCTCCAGCCAGCTCGGAAACCTGAAACGGCTTCGCATGCTCGACCTCGGCCACAATCGACTCAGCCATATTCCCGAAGCCATCGGCGATCTGGATGCTCTCCGCGACTTTTTGTATCTTCACGACAACCAGCTCGCGTCACTACCTCCGTCATTCGGGCGTCTTAAAAATCTCCGCTACCTCAATATCAGCGACAATCAATTCGCAACGCTGCCGGAAGGAATCTGCAGCCTCGCCAGCCTCATCGAACTGCGCGCATCCGGCAATCAACTCGCCTCGCTCCCCGACGCCATCGCACAACTCAAACATCTGCGTGAGCTGCACGTAAGAGACAACCGCCTGCAATCGCTGCCACCCTCCATCGCTGATCTCGGTGACCTGCGCCACATCGATATACGCGGCAATCCGCTGGCATCCCTTCCAGCGACCCTCGCTACACTTCCAAAGCTCGAAAAGCTGGACCTGCGCTGGGTAACAATCTTCGCCAGGCCCGCGAAACTCCCCGCATGGCTCAAAAGCCTGGAGGACCGCGGCTGCCTCATCTACCGCTGACTGAAACAACCGTCAGACAGGATGAATCAGCAATAGAAAAGGCGCCCCTCAGGGCGCCTCTCCCATACTGCCGATGACTTCCTACCACCCACCAAAGCACGGAAAGTGTTCCTGCGGCACATAAACGGAATGGCCGCCAAGATCCGCATCCGTAAATCCAAACACAAAGAACTGGTTGGGATTCGTGCCTGGTCCGTTCAGGTCCTGCAGAAAGTCGTTATCGTTCGCCACCCAGACCGTGTGCACCGTCTTGCCTTTGTATTTCACATCCGGGCCAAACGCAACGCCTTCGATCTTCGCCGGAATCTGGTCGGGAGTTACGCCATTCGCTGTCAGCAGTTGCACCACATCCAGAAAGAGCGTCTTGCTCACGGCATGCGCAGCAGCGGCCGTCCCATCCATATCGCTGACGTCGGTCGCACCCTTCAGATCGATTTTGAAGAGCTGCTTCACCTTCGCCTTGCTGCCGTCGCCCAGGCCCTTGCCGTCGCGCTCGTCCACAATCATCTCGTGATCGTTGAGCGCCGTAATCTCACTCACGCCCGATCCGGTCGTCAGCAGATACGCATACTGGTGCGTCGTCCTGCCTGAGCGGATGTCGATCGTTACAATACGCAGCAGGTTCGCCGCATCTCCACCCTCAGCCGCATCCTGAATCAGCGCATTCTGCATGATGCCTACCAGAGTCCGTCCATCAGGAGTAAGCGCCAGCCCTTCCATCCCCTTGTTCGGAACGCGTCCTGTGTTGTTCGCCGCCTGCTCCGCATCGCCCGTCGGTTTCGGGTTCGCGACGTAGAAGTCCGACGGAACCGTAAAGGTGCGCAGCCGCTCGCCCGTCGCACGCACGAACTGGTAGATATACGGTCCGTATTCGTCCGAGATGAAAACCGTCAGTCCGTCATTCGATACGCGAATGCTTTCAGGATCCAGCCGGGAGTCGAATACATCCCCCGAGCCATGCTCCGGATCATAGCCATCCGAGCGCCCGGTGAAATAATGCTTCAGCGGAGTATTGATGGGCGGCTTGCCTGGAATGATATCCAGCCCTGCGCCCGAGCCATACGTCAGCGGCAGCAGCGCATGCAGCAGGGTTGTCGAGCGCAGTGTCGGCTTCAGCGTAAACGGAAGACCGGTGCCTCTATTCGGTGTCAGATCCATCGTGATCGTGTGAAAACGATTCACATACGCAACCGTTTCATCCACGAGCGCGTTGAAATTCACCGCGTTCGGCCCGCGATCCGGAACCGCAAGGAAAGTATTTCCACCGGCATAAGCAATGCCGGAGCCGAGACCGCCCAGCAGGTTGGCGGAAGCACCGTTCTCCAGCGTGTATTTCAATCCTGACAAATCTTTATACGAGCCGGCGCTCGACTGAGTCAGCGTACCCTTGGCCAGCAACGTCACCTGAGCCTGGAGTGAAGCGCACGCGATAGCAAGCATCGCTGCAGAAACGAATAGCTTTTTCACGACGATAGATTCTCCTCTGCTCTCTTTCTTGAAAGCAGGCAGAATTTTAAGTGGCGAATGTGAACAGTCGTTCAATTTCAAAATCGCGGTGTGATTTTTTCAGACGCGGCGCATGAATGTACGCCGGCAGCGAGGATTACAGAACAGGATGCCGGGGGCAGGCAGACAATGTAACCAGGCGCGATCTATCTTTGGGCTAAACCTTAAGCAAAATTTCCTGCTTCACGCCCAGTTCCGCAATATGCTCAAGCAGCTTTACTGGATGGATCGGCTTATCCAGCAGGGTGAAATCGTGACCGGCTTCGTGCGCGTCGGCAAGCAGATTGATGCATCCAGCCTGTCCTGAAAACAGCAGCACCCTGCAATCGGGAACGCTCGTCTTGATGGCAATCGCCAGCTCAATACCGTTCATGCCCGGCATGACAACATCGCTGATCAGCAGGTCCGGAGGGATCAGGGCTGCCAGCTCGAGTGCGCTTTCTGCGCTGTAGGCGGTCAAAGCTGCGTATTTATTCTGCTGGAGAATGACGGTAAGCGTGTCGGCGATCACTGCCTCATCATCCACGACAAGAACCACCGGATGGAGACGATCCATCGTAGCGGTCAAATGCATCCTGTCGATCTCTTCCATAGCGATCGTGTCGAACCTTGACTGAGACTGAACTGACATAAAGGAATTACCTCTATCTGTACCGTAGCAGCATTGGACCTTTACGGGTTAACTCTTTTAAAATCTGATGCTTATAAGTTATCTATAGCGAAACACAGATTTTACTGCAGAGCTTATCTCGACTATGTTAGGTTATCGTTAGGTTAGCAATACGAATTGTTTAAGATAATGGCACGTTATGAATACGAATGGAAAATCCAAACCTGCTCCCATGAAGTTCCCCTCCATGCCCCAGGCCGATGTGCCGAATGGCCGGAATGGCAAACACAAAGAGATCGTCTCGCAACTGCTCAGTGACATCGAACAGCTGGAACCGGGAAAGGCGCTGAAAGTTCCTCTTTCAGCGCTGCCGGATACGAAAGAGAACATTCGCTCCGCGTTGAACCGCGCCACGCGGGCGAAGGGAATGGATGTCGCGACCTCGAGCGACGACGAGTATCTCTACGTGTGGCGGACTTAATTCCCAACAAAAGCGTTATCTTGGAAGCGTAGGAATTCGCAGGACGCATCGAATCGCAACCGAGGAGCGGCAAGTGGGACACAGATACGCCAATATTCTTGAGACCGTCGGCAATACGCCTGTCGTCAAAATCAACAAGCTCGCGCCGGAAGGCATCCACCTCTACGTCAAAGTGGAGGCCTTCAACCCGCTCGGTTCCGTCAAGGACCGCCTCGCGCTCGGCGTCATCGAAGACGCGGAAAAGACCGGAAAGCTCAAGCCCGGCCAGACCGTCATCGAAGCCACCAGCGGCAATACCGGCATCGGTCTCGCCATGGTCTGCGCGGCAAAGGGCTATCCCCTGGTCGTCACCATGGCGGAAACCTTCAGCGTCGAGCGCCGCAAGCTGATGCGCTTCCTCGGCGCGAAAGTCGTGCTCACCCCCGCAGCTGGCCGGGGCACGGGCATGGTCGCCAAAGCCAACGAACTGGCCGAAAAACACGGATGGTTCCTCACCCGCCAGTTCGAGAACGAGGCCAACGCCGACATGCACTCGCGCACTACCGCCCAGGAGATTCTCGAAGACTTCAAGGGCGAGCGCCTCGACTACTGGGTGACTGGCTTCGGCACGGGAGGTACCCTGAAGGGCGTGGCGCGAGTTCTGGCAAAAGAGCGTCCTGAAACGAAGATTATTGTCTCCGAGCCGGATGATGCACCCATGCTCTCAAGCGGCATCGAGCAGCAGCGCAACCCCGACGGCTCACCCGCCGCAGGCCACTCCGCGTGGAAACCCCATCCCTTGCAGGGCTGGAGTCCCGACTTCATCGCGAAGCTCGTCGGCGACGCCGTGGACACCAAAGCTATCAGCCAGGTTCTGCGTATTCCGAACGCCGAAGCCATGCGGTGGAGCAAAGAACTTGCCCGCAAGGAAGGCATCTTCGTCGGCATCACCTCCGGCGCAACCTTCGCTGCCGCCCTTAAGGTCGCCGCCGAAGCCCCGCAGGGATCGACGATCCTGTGCATGCTGCCCGACACCGGCGAGCGCTACCTCAGCACGCCGCTCTTCGCCGACGTCCCCGTAGAGATGACTGAGGAAGAAGTGGAGATATCGCACTCCACCCCCAGCGCCTGGCTGCCGCAGCAACAGTAAGCGCCTGCCACAAAATCATCTCTATTTCACGAGAAACCACCGGTCATCCAAAAGGACCGGTGGTTCTCGCTTGCTAATGGTTAATGAGCCGCCGGATAGCTGTGTAGCTGCGGCCCGATAACATTCGAATAGTAATAATTGCCACGCCGGTCCGCATCGATCGTCCAGAACATCGCGCCGATCATGCCCGGATAACCGGAAGGCTTGCGCAGCTTGTACTTCATTCCCGCAGGCGCCTTGCCCGCGATGATGGTATCCATCGCCTGGCTCACGATCGCGGGAGTTGTATCGTCCGTAAGAAAGCCCACGGCTACTTTATCGGCAGGGAGCGGTGGGAAAAACATCTTCGGGTCGCCGCCCACGGTAAAGCCGTGTAGCAGAAGTTCCGTCATCGCCGCGTGATAATCCACCGAACCGGGCTGATAGATCTCGCCGTCGAGGCCCTGCAGCGGCGGCGTGTTGTAATCCTGCACGTCGATGAACGCCAGGATGTCGCGGATCGCGTACGTGATCGCCAGATACGAGCCGAACTGGCCACCGTATGATGGATATCCGGACGGAATCTGCGTTCCTTCCGGAACGAGGCTGATCCAGAATGATGGGCCGAAATGATCGTGCGCCTGCCGCAGCGCGGAGATCAGATTCACGATAGACGGCGTGGTTGGATGCTTGAAGTCTGTGTCCCC
>JAATFH010000517.1 GCA_015655315.1 Terriglobales bacterium | reverse complement strand
TCATTGAGCGCAGATTGCGATGCCGAGTTGTTTCGTTGGAAGCAAGCGAGCATCGGCCACGCGGAATGCTTGCAATCGCCATTTGCGCTACTTGTCGCCAAACTTCTAATCGTGCCTTAACGCCGTCACGGGATTCATCTTCATTGCCTTGAATGCCGGTGGGTAGCCTGCAATTGCGCCAGCCACCAACATGGTCAGAGAGGCTCCTGCAAGCGTCTTTGGATCTGCGGGCGACAGACCGAAAATCATGTGCACGATCAGTCGAGTCGCGCCAAGCGTGCAAGGGATGCCCACGACGATGCCTATAAGCGTCAGCAAGATCGCATCGCGCAGGACTAGCTGAAGTATTCCACTGCGCTGCGATCCCATGGCCATTCGAATGCCGATCTCGCGCGTCCGCATAGTTACGGCATAGGACATCAAGCCAAAGAGACCGAAGTCCGCGATGATCAGCGCGAGAGAGGCGAAGACAGTCGAAAGCGTCGCAGTCATCTGCTCGTAGATGAAGGACCGCTCGCTCTTCTCGTCGAAGGTGTCGATGACCGTGACATATTCGTGGTCGAAAGACCGAACCTCATCGGTGATGGCCCTATTGATTTCCGCCGAACCGGAGCCTCGAAGCAGGAGGGTTCCTCCACGGGCAAAGTCGCGAAGCTGAAGAGCCGAAACGTAAATGACCGGCGCATTGCCATCGCGAATATTCAGGATTCTTGCGTTCTGCGTGACGCCAACGATCTCAAGGTCCTGGAAGCCAGGTTGTACGCCAAAGCGAATGTGTTTCCCGATGGGATTGCTTGTGGGAAAAAGTTGTCTTGCGATGAGACTGTCGACGATGACTGCCGTCGGATGTTGCTTGTCATCGAACCACGTAAAGTCGCGTCCCGCCGTCAATGGGATCGCGAGTGTCTTGAAGAAGCCTGGTGAGATTGCGGCCAGAGTGGCAATACTGTTGCCGGTCGGATTTGGATTGGCTACGGCGGAGACGGTCTCTTTCCAACCACTGTCGCCGTCGGGTATGGAAAGAGTCGAATACGCGGCGGCCTTGATAGAGGGTAAGCTCATCAGCGTATCAAGGAGCTGCCTGCGATAGCTCCAGGCATCGGCAGTGTCATTTTCCTTTGTCTGCGGGGAGAGATGCGCTTCGAGAAGATTCGTTTTCTCGAAGCCTGGATTGAAGGTGCGGAGGCTGCGGAGGGTCTGCAGGAACAATCCCGACGCCTGCAGCAACACAAGCGAGATTGCGATCTGCGCAATAATGAGGGTTTTACCAAGTAAGCCGACTCCATAGCCCAGCGTTCGCTGATCCCTCGAAGCAATCGCCGTAGGATGTTCCCGTGAAAGCCTCCATGCAGGAACGAGGCCTATGAGTGCTCCTGTCAGGATCGCGGAGGCTGCGGCAAAGAGGCAGATGCGCCAATCCGGTCTGAGATCTAAGAGAACAGGAGTAGCGACCCCCTTGGCTAGAAGCCCAACCAGTAGGCGGCTGCCCCAAAGAGCGAGCAGAAGACCTGACAGGGCTCCTACAACTGCGAGAAAGACGCTCTCCACCAGGAACTGCCGGATTGCCTTCCAGGGTGTGGCCCCCAAAGCCATACGGATGGCAACCTCGTGGCGGCGCGCGCTGGCACGTGCCAACGTGAGGTTAGCCAGATTAACACAGACCACAAGCAGCATGAGTGCAACGATGCCTGCGAGCAGAGAGAGCGGCTTGATAAATTTGGAACGCAGATCGATATTCTTGCTGCCGGCGGCCGCGGGGTCGATGCGAAAGCGCATCGCGAGGAAAGACTGCCTCCGCGGCCCTGAGCTCTGCGTGGGGACGGTGTCTTCAAGCAGTCTGGGCCAGAACGTCTGCAGCTGAGCACTTGCCTGATCAACGCTCTCTCCCTGGAATAGCCTTCCTGTTACAAAGACCCATAACATGGAGCGATTCTCAAGATCGTACAACTGTGCCGCTCCCGCGGCGACGGTGATCTCTGGTGGCAGACCGGCGATCGCTCCCGTAAACCATTTCCTGGTCACTCCAATGATCGTGAAGAGCTTGTCGTCGATGCGGACCGTCTTGCCGACAACATCTGGGGCGCCTCCAAAGGGCTCCTTCCAAAACTCATAGCCGATGACGGCTACCTGCGCGATGCGGTTCCCCTGGGTGTCGGCGGGAGAGAGGAGGCGGCCCAACAGAGGACTCACGCCAAGGACGGAATAATAATTTCCAGTAACGGAGTGTACCGCCGAGACGGTGACACTGCCGTTCGCTTCCACGTTGAAGTTTGCGCCGGCACTCCAGCCGCAGATGCCGGAGAAGGCACTTTGATCGCGCTGGAGTTCAGTGAACATCGGATAAGAGATGGGGATGCTGGAACTACTGCGATAGATACCTGAGACCTGCACGAGTTGCTCCGGATGGTCAAGCGAAAGAGGCCGGAACAGAAGAGCATTGAAGACGGTGAAAACCGAGATAGCGGCGCCGATACCGACAGTAAGAACGATGATCACAATAAACGCGAAGCCTGGACTCCTGGCAAACAGGCGAAGCGCCTGCTGAGTAGACTGCCGCGTCCATTCCATGACTCTGGTCATCAGGACTCCGATGATGTTATTCCACTCGAAGTGATTGTATGGAGTCAACCTTTACCGCTCGACGAGCGGGAATGCAGGCTGCTCCGAACGAAGAGTACGGCAAAGGTCTCGATAAGGCATCACGTTTAGCTTCTGCCGGAGACATTCCTTTCGAGATGTTCTCCTCAATCCGCATGTCCACGTGAAACTGTAATTCAGCTTTGATTTCGTCCGATAGATGTTCGCGTGAAAATAGATTAATGACCTTTTGGATAAGCGACATGGTGAAAGTCGTTCATGCGTAACGCAACATCGATTGGACACCCCTTACCAACTGCTCAAAGCCTTTCTCTGCGTCCTGAAGCTGTCGTCGCCCGGCAGGTGTCAACTTGTAGTACTTCGCCCTCCGATTAGTCTCTGTCAGCGCCCATTTTGAGCTGATCCAGGAACGTTGTTCCATCCTATGAAGTGCTGGATAAAGTGATCCCTCCGCCACTCGAAGCAAACTGGACGAAGCAGTATCGACATACAGAGCCACCACAAATGCAGACTATAATTGTCGTATATTGAGGTAATGGTATAAGAGGCCTCCGCGGCAGTCTTTCGGCGAAGCACCGCGAAGATCCTGAGATCGACAAACGAAGGGCTGGCAACCGTCTTCTTTTATAGACGCACTCTTGTCTGCCTTCGCTATTTGAGAAAGGTATTTCATGAGAGTGTTTCATCCAGGGGCTCTGGCCCTGTCCTGCTTTCTGGCTTTTGGGGAATTCCCTGCTTCTGCCGCTGTTCCTGCTCCTACTTCACAACATGCTGAGTTGAGCGGTGTGGTGACCGACTCTTCAGGCGCAGCCGTACCAAACGCCACAGTTTCCCTTGAGACTCTGAGTGGGCGGAGCGTCGCCTCAACCACGACCGATGCCACCGGTCATTACCGGCTCGAGATTGACGCGCAGCTCGAAGCCCGATATCGCGAGAGGGTAGAAGCGCAGGGATTCCGCACGGCTGTGACAGAGATCCTCTCGCTGCCCGATGGCACGAGCCGCGTGAATGGTATTCGCCTGAGTGTCGGCTCCGCCTCAGAAACAGTGAGCGTGACCGCTTCCGAGAGTACGGGTAATGGAGAGATCGGCACCGTGGCCCAGGCAGGTATTCTCGGCACCCTGGACAGGAACGACCTTCCCTTCTCGGTCTCGAGCTATACCTCGCAACTCGTGCTCGATCAGCAGGCCCAGACGGTGTCGGACGTCCTGCGGAACGAGGTCGGCATCCAGGAGTCGAACGGCCGCTACTCTGAGAACCAGTACCTGACGCTGCGCGGCTTCGTACTTCCGGTGGGGCAATCCTTGATCAACGGCATTCCCGGGCTAGTCGATGAACGCAGCCCGTCCATCGAGAACATCGATCGCATTGAAGTCTTCAAGGGTCCGAGCTCGTTCCTGAACGGTGCGAGTTCGTATGGAGCAGTGGCCGGAACGGTCAACATGGTGACCAAACGTGCGGGCGATGTGCCCTACTACCGCTTTGACGTTGGCTACTCTTCAAGCACCGAGAAGGAAGGTCACCTCGACATGGGCAGGCGCTTCCTGCCGCAGCATGCGTTGGGGGTACGTCTCACGCTTGGCGGCCGCATGGGTGAAACACCCGTCGACAACCAGGAAGAGAATGTCGGCGCGGGTGGCCTCGGCGTCGACTACCGGGCCCAGAAGTTCCATGCCAGCGTCGATGCCAGCGACCAAGCGCGCAGCATGCTCGGCTTCCGCGACGCCATCTACGTCTATCCGGGCTTCGACGTTCCCAAGGCTCCTGAGATGACCAGCAACATCTTCGATCACTCCTCGAGTTACACACACCATCAACAGATGATGCTGACGCAGGGAGGCTACGACTTCACTGACCATTGGCAGATGTACGGATCGTACGGCTACGCCCATGAAATCGAGTCGTATCAGGGTCCAGGCGTCGCCTACCTCACCGATGCACTGGGCGACGTTACAGCGCAGGACCTTGCGTTCACCTCTGACATCCATACCCACGTCGCCCGTCTTGGCGCGCGACTGAGCACAACGACCGGCCCCATCCATCACGACATCACGCTCGCCGGCGACTACCTTCAGATTCGCTCCGCCTA
>JAATFH010000170.1 GCA_015655315.1 Terriglobales bacterium | reverse complement strand
GCTCGATCAGTGGCTCGACTCCATGCTCAATGCTGGGAAAAGTTTCGCTCATCTACGCAAGTCATCATAAATCGAACGCGGCGCGTTCCTAACCGCGCGATGGCACGACCTTGAGAATCTCGCGCGCGATCACCATGCGCTGAATCTCGCTGGTGCCTTCGCCAATGGTGCATAGCTTCACATCGCGGTAATACTTTTCCGCTGGATAGTACTTGATAAATCCATAGCCGCCATGCAGCTGCACGGTCTCATCGCAGATGCGCACAGCGACTTCGCTCGCGTAGAGCTTGGCCATCGAGGATTCCCGTGTCACGCGCTGGCCTGCATCTTTGAGCACGGCTGCCCGCAGCGTCAGCAGGCGCGCTGCGTCGAGTTCCGTGGCCATGTCGGCCAGCTTCCACTGCACTCCCTGAAACTCAGCAATGGCCTTGCCGAATTGCCTGCGCTCTTTCACATAGCGCAGACTGGCTTCGAGCGCGCCGCGCGCGATGCCCAGCGATAACGCGGCAATCGAGATGCGTCCGCCGTCGAGCACACGCATCGAATCGACGAAGCCCTCGCCCAGATTCCCCAGCAGATTTTCTGCGGGAATTTCGCAGTCTTCAAAAATCAGCTCCGAAGTATCGCTGGCGCGCAGGCCCAGCTTGTTTTCTTTCTTGCCGGGACGAAAGCCCGGCGTGCCCTTTTCCACGACGAAGGCCGACAATCCATGCGTGCCCTGCGTCTTGTCGGTAACGGCGATGACGACAGCCACATCGGCGTAGTGTCCATTGGTGATGAAGGTTTTGTTGCCGTTCAGCACCCACTTGTCGCCCTTGCGGACGGCGGTGGTTTTTGCGCCCGCCGCGTCTGAGCCGGAATTTGGCTCGGTCAGACCCCACGCTCCCAGCCATTCCCCGCTGGCGAGCTTCGGAATATATTTACGCCGCTGTTCTTCCGTTCCGGCAAGAAAAATGTGGTTCGAGCAGAGCGAGTTGTGCGCGGCGACGATGATGCCAATCGAACCATCCACCGCCGACAATTCTTCGATGGCCGTCATGTAATCGACATAACCAAGTCCCGCTCCGCCGTACTCAACGGGAAAGATAATGCCCATCAGTCCCATGTGGCCCATCTGCGTGACGACATCGGCAGGAAACTCGCTGGCCTCGTCCCACTTCATGACGTTAGGCAAAATTTCGCGCTGTGCGAAGTCGCGAATCTCACGACGCAGATGCTCCTGTTCTTCAGTGAGCTTGAAAGGGTAAACAGTAACGTCCGGCGCCGCAGCCTCGGCGTTAGCATGAGAACTCATATCCATGACTCCGATACGAAAAATGATCGAGCGAAAACCTGTGATCGTAGCATTTCCGAAGAAGGTTTGTCGCGGTCTCACTTCCTATCTGCGTTACTCAGGCGTTTACAGCCCGCTCACGCGGTAGCGGAACCCGCACCGAAGCCATACCCGCCGCTGCAGCTCCCTGAATCCCCAACTCCGCATCTTCAAACACAAGACAATCCTGCGGAGCAACGCCCAGCCTCTCAGCAGCCATCAGAAAAATCTCCGGATCGGGCTTTCCCTTCTTGTAGTCGCCCGCGCAGACCATCGTCTCGAAGCGGTCCAGCAGATTGAGCGTCGTCAATGAAGCCGTCACCGACTCACGCGTACTTCCCGAAACCACGGCAAACGGAATCCGCCCATACTGCGCTTCGATGTGCTCCAGTACCTCGGGCACCGCCGTCAGTTGCGGCAAAAGCTCGTAGTACAGGCTCTCTTTGCGGTGCTCCACCTCAGCCACCGGCATATTCAAACCATGCTGCTCGTTCAGTGTGGAGATGATCTTCGCCACCGACAAACCGCCCCACGCGTAAAACAGGTCCTCATCAAAGTCGCAGCCCCACTCCGCCAGCGCTTTCTTCCACGCGATGTAGTGGAGCGGCATCGAGTCGGCGATGGTGCCGTCGCAGTCGAATAGATACGCCTTGAACGATCCTTCAGGCAATTTCAGTTTCATCAATGATCCATTCCCTCTTCTCCTATTTTATGGTCTGCGGCAACTTCGATTGCTCGGGCAAACGTGCGTTCCGGCAAAGAACGTCTTACACTCATTCCGAACAAAAAAACATTTCCTGTTGAGGGGTACATGCAGAGGAATATTCTTGCGTTAGCTTTCCTGGTTTCCGGCAGCCTTGCGGCAGTGGCGCAAACGCCGGGCGCAACATGGGTTGGGACATGGGCCGCTTCGCCGATCGGCTCCACGGTCAATGCGGGACAGCCCGGACCGGGCAACACCACCTATCGCAACATTGTGCACACCAGCCTTGGCGGAGCTGCCGTACGCGTGCAGCTCACCAATGAATTCGGAACGGAACCGCTCGCCGTGGGCGCGGCGCACATCGCTGTCAGCGCAGGCGGAGGTTCGCTTCAATCCGGCTCCGATCACGCCCTCACCTTCAACGGAAAGCCCACGGTCGAGATTCCGGCAGGAGCCTTTGTCGTTAGCGATCCAGTGACGATGCAGGCCGCTCCGCTCTCCGATCTCGCAGTCAGCGTCTATATTCCCGAGCAGCGCATTCGCAATACCACGTGCCATTCCTTCGGCGATTCGACGAACTATGTGCTCAAGGGCGACGCCACGGCCAGCGCTGCTGCCGATAACGCAAGCCCCGTATACGCCTGGTGCTTCGTGAAAGGAATCGATGTGCAGACCGACGCAAAGGCTGCCGCCATCGTAACTTTGGGCGATTCGATCACCGACGGCGCTCTCTCGACACGCGATGCCAACCGGCGCTGGCCCGATGTCCTGGCTGCGCGTCTCCAGGCCGACAAGAAGACGGCGAACCTGGGCGTCTTGAATCAGGGCATCGGCGGCAACCGCGTGCTGCACGATGGATACGGGCCGAGCGCCCTCGCCCGTTTCGACCGCGACGTGATCGCGCAGAGTGGGGTGAAATATCTCATCGTGCTTGAGGGCATCAACGACATCGGACGGTTGAAAGAGCCGCACGAGCAGGGCGACAAGATCACCGCCGACGACCTGATCTTCGGCCTATCGCAACTGGTAACACGCGCGCACCAGCACGGCATCAAGGTCTTTGGCGCGACGCTCACGCCATATCTGCCTGCCGGCTATTCGTCCCCGCAGGGAGAGCAGGTGCGACAGGCTTACAACCAGTGGATCAGGACGAGCGGCGTCCTGGATGGCGTGATCGATTTCGACAAGGTCACGCAGGACCCGGCGCATCCTGACCAGTTCCTGCCCGACTACGATTCCGGCGACCATCTGCACCCGAAAGATGCCGGATACAAAGCCATGGGCGACGCGATCGATCTTTCGTTGTTTCACTAGGCACGCTCGTCATTCTGACGACCAACGGGAGGAAGAATCCAAGCGGTGTCACTAGCCCACGATCACGGATAGCTTTCAGCACGACTACAGCCTTTCGTGCCTGAATGTCTAAGCAATCGTGGCGGCGTGACATTGCATGGATTCTTCGGCGGATTGCGCCTCAGAATGACGACGTCAGTTAGGCAAGCCGTGCGAGCCATTCTCGGGCTTCGTCGATATCGACACGCGAAAGCTCGTGCCCGCTCTGCTGCAACCGATGCGTGACCTCCGCGCCGGCCCGCGTGAGCATCTGTGCCAGCGTGGTCGCATTTTCGGAGTCGATGATCGGATCGAACTTTCCGGACGATAGAAAGATCGCCTTCCCGGCAAGGTCCGGCAGCTTCTCCGGGACCAGCGGCGTCTGTCCGCGAAAGAGCACCGCACCGCGCAGGATTTCCGGACGCAGCAGCATCAAAGCCGAGGCGATGTTCGCTCCGTTCGAATAGCCGACAGCAACAACCTGCTCTGCGTCGAGGCCATGCTCTTTCACAGAAGCGGCAACAAAATCCGCCAGCTCATGCGCGCGCCGGACGAGATCTTCCTCGTCGAAAACACCCTCGCGCAAGCGGCGAAAAAATCGCGGCGCACCATTTTCGAGCACGTTGCCACGCGGGCTCAGGAACGCACTGTCCGGGTCGAGCATGCGGCCCACGGGCAGCAGGTCATCCTCATTACCGCCCGTGCCATGCAGAACCAGAAGAGTGCGCTTGCTGTTCCCCGGAATAAATCGATGGATAAAAGTATCTGTTCCGCTCATGGCTGTTTTTCAACCGCAAAGTTTGGCTGATGCAGCTTCGGCAGGTCGCCTTCAATCTCCGCCCGGTATTTTTCCAGCCACGGAGGCAGCTTGAGCACCTGCCCCAGGGCCTCTTCCGGCTCATCTCGCGCAAAGCCCGGCGGATCGGTGGCAATTTCGAAGAGCACGCCGCCCGGTTCGCGGAAATAGATCGACTTGAAGTACTGGCGGTCGAGCACCGGCGTGACGTTCAGCCCGGCCTCGCGGACTTTGGTCTGCCACTCCACCTGGGCCGCGTCATCGGGCACGCGCCAGGCAACGTGGTGCACGCTTCCCCCGGCCACTACGCCGGAGAGAAATTCCGGCGTGCAGTGGAGATCCACATTCGAGGTGCTTTCGCCTTCGCCAAAACTGTAGCGGAAATAGGAGCCTTCCTCTTTCAGCTTCTTTGCGCCCATGGTATCGGTCAAAAGCTGCGCCGTCTTTTCCATGCCGTCTTCGCACAGCGTCACGGTGTGAAATGCGCGAATGGCCTCCTTGCCGGAGATTCCGTTCGCCTCCCACGCCGGTTTATTTTCCGTGCCGGAGACGCCGACCAGTGCAAGCCCCAGCCCGTCCCAGTCATGGAATGTGAGCACAGGCTCGTCGAAGCGCCTCGTCGGCTTGTCGTATTCAACGCTATGGCGAGTCAGCCGCTCGATCCAGAAACCGAAGGAGTCGACCGGGACCGCAAATGCGATTTCCGTTGCCTGTCCAACGCCGCGGCGTCCGCGCTGCACATGACTCCACGGAAAGAAAGTAAGGATCGTGCCGGGATTGCCTTTGCCGTCGCCGAAGTAGAGATGGTACGTGCCGGGGTCATCGAAGTTGACCGTCTGCTTGACTAAACGCAGCCCCAGAACACCCGCGTAGAAATCGACATTCTGCTGCGCGTCGGTGGCGATGGCGGTGATGTGGTGGATTCCAGGAATCGATTCTGGCATGGGTTTTTCTCCGTTCAAGAACAGATGCGGTTGGATGGAATTGGATTCGGCTCAGCGTCGAGTGCCGATTAGCGGAATCACCTGCGCGCCGTGGCCGCCATTGGTCACCGGACCGGGCTGTTCGCCCCTGGCGTCTCGTAACTGGGGCGAGCTGAAGTTGCCGAAGTCGAGCGTCTGCGGTGCTGCCTGCTTGCCTGCGGAAGTGGTTTCCACCCACTGCACCCAGCGCACAAAGGGACGCTCTTCACCGACGCGGTACTTATCCTGAACGATGACAGAGATGCGATACCCATCCTTCAGCTTGCGGCTCCAGTCGGATTCGAGGTCGTGGTAGCTGCCGCCGTGGCCGCGAAAGGCCTCCTGCAGCCGCCTGGGCGCAAAGGTGTTCATGTTGGCGTTCTGCAGGCCCATGTTTTCAATACCGCCGGGAGCGCCAAACTGCACGCCGATCATATGCCCGGCATGATCGCCTGTCCCTCCGGCAAGGTCACGCTGCGCACCCACATCGCGATGCGTGGCTACCTTGCCCGGCACGCCCAGCTCACCGGCCGCTTCTTTGAAGAAGTAGCTCCCCAGCGTCCAGCTGCGAAATGTGAACCTGCGGCTGTTTTCCGGTAGAGCCATCCGCACCCTCCTGAGTGGGCCGGTGCGCCAATTTATAGC
>JAATFH010000020.1 GCA_015655315.1 Terriglobales bacterium | reverse complement strand
GCAGCCAGCTTCCAGGAGACCACGCGTGTGCTGACCGAGGCGTCCATCAACGGCGCCGTCGACAATCTGCGCGGCCTCAAGGAGAACGTCATCGTAGGCCGTCTCATCCCAGCTGGAACCGGTATGGAATACTACCGCAACATCTCGCTCTCACCGGAGCTGGAAGAAGCGGCAGCCAAGGTCCAGGAGGAAGTGAAGACAGCCTTCGAGGAAGCCGAGCGCGAACTCGAAATGATGCGCCAGGAAGGCGAAGCCGAAGAAATGGCCGCCGAGTAAGACTGGTAACTAAGCGCTTTCAAAGCAAAAAAGCCCCGCCTTGTGCGGGGCTTTTTTTGCTTTTGTTAATGAAATCGATACCTGTTGAGCTTCCCCTTTTACCGATAACGCATCCCAGCAGTGTTTGGCAGTGCTGTCTTGATTAAGTTTGACTGCCAGAATGAAAGTTTGGCCGGCTGTGGTTTGACAGTCACAATTCCGGGGTGATACTTCTTTTTAGTTTGAGCGCAATCGATTGTGCATCAAGTATTCTCACAAAAACATAATGAGCAACTTAACACCACTTGGAGGCAGCATGCAGGAAAAGTCCGATAAACAACCCCTCGCGATGCGCGTTCGTCATCTACTTATTTTCGTGATGGCGTGCGCAGTTGCGGTGTCGGCCTACGCACAGTACAACGGGTCGATCCGTGGCAATGTGACAGACCAGCAGGGTTCACTGATCCCTGGCGCAACGATTACGTTAACGAATACCGATACAGGCAAGCAGCAGGTTAGCACCAGTAGCAATGACGGAATCTACAATTTCAACGCTCTGTCTCCGTCACATTTTTCTATTACCGCCGAAAAAGATGGCTTTAAAAAGAAAGTGTTGCCGCGGGTACAAATCATTCCAGAGCAGCTCAACTCTATCGATATCAAAATGGAATTGGGCGATGTCCAAACGACTGTAACCGTCGAAGGTACCACTCAGGGACTGGACTCGCAGACGGCGACTGTCAGCGCCACGGTGACCAGCAACCAGATTCAGCACCTGCCCTCATTCAACCGTGATATTTTTCAGCTTGCGCAACTAACCCCAGGTGTCTTCGGCGATTCATCACAGCAAGGTGGGGGCGGATCCTTCAACTTGCCGGGCAACCAGGGACCGGGCGGAACTGCCGGTGGGTCCGGTGGCATTTTCCAGACGGAAAATGGACCACAGATTCAAACTCGCGGCGGCCAGTATGAAACCAATAGCATCACCGTTGACGGTATCAGCACGGTGAGCGCGGTGTGGGGCGGCACATCCGTAATCACGCCCAGCGAAGACTCCGTGGACAACCTGAAGGTTGTCTCCAATAGCTATGACGCAGAGAGTGGTCGGTTCAGCGGCGCGCAGATTCAGGTCACCTCCAAGAGCGGCACCAACGATTTTCACGGCAGCGCTTTTTTCAAGATGTCGCGGCCAGGGCTGAATGCCTATCAGCGGTGGAATGGTGTTGGCTCGAACATTGAGGGCACTCCGGCAGATCGCGGTGTGAACCGCGATCAAAACCGTTTTAACCAGTATGGTGGTAGCCTCGGCGGGCCCATCTGGAAAAATCGTATATTTGCTTTCTTCAATTGGGAAACCAGTCCTCTATCTGCTACAACAACAACGCAGGGCTGGTATGAGACATCGCAGTTTGATTCCCTGGCCGGGACTGGGCCAATTGCGGCGCAGTATCTTGCGTTTCCGGGTGAGGCTGTCTCCACCAGCGGCATTGTTCAGCGCAGCTGCCAGTCTATCGGCTTAGCATCCCCCCAAGTCCCAGAAGGGGTAAGGTGCATTACTACTCCGCAAGGGTTGGATATCGGTTCTCCATTGAGAAACGGCGTGGGCCAACAGGACCCGACGTATGGGGGCAGCTCGGATATTCCTGGAACCGGGGGCGGACTTGATGGCGTGGCGGATCTGGCATACTTCAACTCGACCAACCCGACTACCACCTCGCAGTCACAGTACAACGGCCGTCTCGACGGTAATATTACTCAGAACGATCACCTGAGCTTCACTATTTACTGGGTTCCTGTCAGTACGACTAATTTCCAGGGTCCGGTTCGTACTGCCAACTTCTGGCATCACTCACAAGTAAGCGATGCATTCTCGATTATTTGGAACCACACCTTCTCTCCAACGCTATTAAATCAGGCGCGCGCCAATGCCGCAGGCTGGCGTTGGAATGAGGTTTCTACCAACTCGCAGGCGCCCTTTGGTCTGCCGCAAGCCAATATCGATGCCATTGGAACCATCGCTTCAGAAAACGGCTTTCAATACTTCGGCGCTCCGGGGCCAAGCGACCTGAACCAGTGGACTTATAGTTACAATGACGTCCTGACCAAAATTTTGGGCAAGCACAGCATTAAGATGGGCGGCGAACTTACTCGTCTCTATTACCTGAATAATCAGATTTATGCAGCGCGACCGCAGTTCTGGTTCAACAACCTTTGGGACTTTGCGAATGATGCCCCTTACAAAGAACAAGGCCGCTTCGATTCCACCACTGGTGTTCCTTTCTCCAATCGCCAGGACAATCGTCAAAACCTGTGGGGCTTCTTTGTGCAGGATGATTTCAAGATCCTTCCCAACCTGACTATCAACCTGGGCCTGCGCTGGTCGTACTTTGGAGCGCTCTCGGCCAAGCAGAATAATTTGGACGTATTTCGCTTTGGGACGGGAACCAATCCTTTGGATGGAATGAATATCCGCGTCGGCGGCAATCTTTATGAGCCGCAAAAGAGCAACTGGGGTCCTCAGGTAGGATTCGCGTGGCTACCGAAGCAAAACGACGGAAAGCTGGTGATTCGCGGCGGATTCGGCATGAACTACAACCAGAATGAAATTGCCATCACTGCAAATGTAATCGGAAATCCGCCCAACGCCGTGAATGCAAACTTCATCTGTCCCTATCCCTATACCAACAACCCATCCTGCGCTGGCACCGGAATCCTTTACGAAACCGCTGGCGACGCTCATTCCATCTTCGGATATGCGCCAAATCCCAACGCCATCACGACTTTCGGCAACGACAACCTGCCACTAAGCGGATCGCCGATCCAGGTAACGGGTTTTGATGCAAAACCTAAGACGATTTCCAATTATCATTATTCGCTCGACACACAATACCAGTTGCCGTACGATATGGTGGCGACAATTGGTTATCAGGGAAGTCAGGCACGGCATTTGTTCGTGCAGAACAACTGGAATGCAGTTGCGGCGGCGAACGGCTTCGCGTTGAACCCTAAGGTCAATAATCTTGACTTCTACACGAATGCTGGGACGGGTAACTTCAATGCCCTAATCACCAGTTTGGCTCATAACTTCGCCCACGGCTTCCAGGCAGAGGTTCAGTACACCTGGGCCAAAGCCATGGACGAAAACTCCGGTCCATACGAGGAAGATTTCTATCCATACAATACACACGCGGCATATGGGCGCTCCGACTATAACGTACAGAATGCCTTCAAGGTTTTCGGACTCTGGCAGCCTGTCTTCTTCCGCGGCAATCATAGCTGGGTAGAGAAGGTAGCTGGAGGATGGTCGCTGAGCGGCATCTTCAACTGGCATACGGGCTTTCCTTGGAATCCGGTGTACAACACGGACGGTAATACGTATTACTCAGGCAGTGGATACAGTCAACTTCGTCCGGCAACTATTCGACAAGGGTTTGGCACGAAGACCGACAACAAGAACTTCCAGCAAAATACCAATCCCAACTACAATGGCGATGGAACGCAATTCTTTCTGGCGCCCGCTTATGTTCAGGGACCGGCCTTCCCGGCAACAGCCCCCGCTCCACAGCCGGGAATTATGCGCAACAGTTTGAACGGACCTAACTATCAAGATGTAGACGCTAGTCTGACCAAGGCCTTTGGCTTGCCTAAAATGCCGATTCTGGGCGAGAACGCTAAGTTCGAAGTTCGCGCCGATTCCTATAACCTCTTCAATAAGACAAATATCGATACCTCATCGATCAGCAACATTGTCGGCTCAGCCGGGACTGATGGCTCTGTTACCCCGAATTCGTCCTTCGGTGTCGCAGGCAGAAGCCTAGGCAGCAGGACTGTTCAATTGCAGGCGCGTTTCAGCTTCTAGTTTGCCTCCCTTGAGGGTGCGCCTGTGTGCAGGCGTACCCCCTTTTTCTTTGATCTATGAGCAGCAGCCATCTCTATCAGAGTGCTGCCGCCAACTACGTCTTCACAAAGCTTCCATAGTTAGTTAGAGGAGTTCTCATTTTGCGATTGAGATATCTGTTTCGCTTTAGTCTGGTTCTCGCAGTACTACTACCATCCGGTCGGATTGCGTTCGCACAGGAAAAGATTGAGATCGACGCACAGACGCAGACAACACCCTTTCCACATTTCTGGGAGCAGATGTTCGGCTCCGGACGCGCCAACCTTACACTGCGCGAGAGTTACCGCAACGACCTGCATGCTGTGAAACAAGTGACCGATTTTCAGTATGTTCGCTTTCACGCCATTTTGCATGATGAGAACGGCGTCTATAACGAAGACGAGCACGGCAATCCTGTCTATAACTTCTCTTATGTCGATCAGATTTATGATGGCTTGTTGAAGAACGGTGTCCGGCCTGTTGTAGAAATCAGTTTCATGCCGAAGAAGCTGGCATTCAATCCCGACGCGCTGCATCCCTTCTGGTACAAACAAAATGTTTCGCCGCCAAAGAGCATGGAGCGCTGGGACGATCTGATGCAACACTTCGCGCAGCATCTCATCGATCGTTACGGAATCGAGGAGGTTTCGCAGTGGTATTTCGAAGTTTGGAATGAACCGAATATCGATTTCTGGAATGGTATCCCGCGCATGGAATCGTATTTCGATTTGTATGCGCACACGGCGCTGGATTTAAAGTCTGTCAGTTCGCGTCTTCGCGTTGGAGGCCCTGCCACGGCTGCCGCTTCCTGGGTGCCCGAGTTTCTGAAATACGCCTCTGAGAACCACGTTCCGGTAGATTTTGTTTCCTCGCATGGCTATGCCGATGACACGGTACAGAATCTTTTTGGAACGAATGAAGACATTCCCATGGATGATCGAGTCTGCCGTGCCATCGGAAAAGTGCGAAAGCAAATACAAGAATCCGCAATGCCGAAACTACCACTCTTCTGGACCGAGTGGAATGTGCAGGGCATGAATGAATCGCGCGATACATCTTTTGTGGGCACGGGTCTGGCGAACACAATACGCGAATGCGATGGGCTTGTTGACCTGATGTCCTTCTGGACCTTCTCCGATGTCTTCGAAGAAGGCGGACCCATTGCCAAGCCCTTTGATGGGGAGTTCGGCCTGCGTGCGAAGGGTGGAATCAACAAGCCGAGTTACTATGACTTCGCGTTACTCCATCAACTCGGTACCCAGCGACTTGCGAATAAATCCAAAGATGCGATTGTCACGAAATCGGCTGACGGCGCTTTAATTATCGCTGCATGGAACATCGTCGATCCTGATAAGCCTCCCACTCAAAAAGAGATGACGCTTGCATTCCACGGGATACGCGCCGATGCCCCGGTCTCGATTCTTCGTGTCGATGAAGATCACAGCAACACGCTCAAAGCCTATGCAGCACTGGGCAAGCCGCTCGATCCGACAGAAGCGCAGGTAGAGCAGATGAATCGCGAAACAGCGATTGGTAATCCTGAGCAACGCACACTTGAAAATGGAAAGCTCACGCTGCAGCTTGGCAGCAACGCGCTCCTGTTGATCAAGGTGGGAAAGTAGCAGACCTTGGTGATCATCCAGCTCATCCGAAATCGATTCCGGCATCTAGTTCTTCCGTTCATGGGCGCAGCTCTCTGCGCCTCGTTGACTGCTCACGCCGACCAGAATTACTCACAGCAGGTTTTCTTTGAGAACAGCCTTTCGCCGGGATCGTACTTTTATAGTTCCGGAACAATTTCAGCACCGAGCACTCTCAGGCTGGTCGATGGTAAGTTGCCCATCGAGAGCGAAACATATATCAGCGGTCCGAATGCACTCGCGCTTGAATGGCAATCTGTGTCGAATGGTGGATGGGATGCTGAGATCGATCTCTACCATTGGCGCAACCGCAATGTGGACTTCTCTGGAGACAGTCTCTTTTTCTGGGTTTATGCAAAAGATGGCATTCGCGCAGCCGACTTGCCAAAGATTGCACTGCGCGATCTTGGCCACAATTTCACCGCGCAGTTAGGTATTGCTGCTTTCACACAAGATATTGCTCCCGGTAAGTGGACGAGAGTGCGGATCCCGATGGCCAGCTTCGTGAGTGCTTCTCTGCACAATTTCGAGTCCCGGCGACTCGCCGCGATTATTCTGGCGCAGGGCGCCACTGACGGACGCCCACATTCGATCTTTATCGACGACATACGGATAGAAAGCGCCCGGCAGAATGAACACACGCTGACAGCGCCGAAACTTATCGAAGCGAAGGGGTATGAACGTCACGTCGATCTCAAGTGGGAAGCTGCATCCGATGCGACAGTGGCGCAATACGTAATTTACCGCTCCATACACGGTGAGCCGTTTCGCGCGATTGGAGTGCAGCGCTACGGCGTCAATCGTTTCTCGGATTACATCGGGGATGCTCACGCGACTGCATCGTATAAGATTTCAGCACGCACATCGTCGCTTCACGAATCCAAGTTATCCGATGTGATGACCGCATCCACGCATGCGATGACCGACGATGAACTGCTTACGATGGTGCAGGAGGCATCGTTCCGCTATTACTGGGAAGCGGCAGAGCCGAATTCCGGTATGACGCGAGAAAACACGCCAGGGGATGACGATGTAATCGCCCTCGGTGCCAGCGGCTTTGGATTGATGGCCATGGTTGTCGGCGCAGAGCGCGGTTTTGTCCCGCGCGAACAGATCGTCGAACGTATGCTCCGGATTACCGATTTTCTTGCCAGGGCCGATCGCTATCATGGCGCGTGGCCGCATTTTCTTAGCGGACGCACGGCGCATGAACTTGCTGTCTTCGGCGTCTATGACGACGGTGCAGATCTTGTCGAGACCTCTTTACTGATGCAAGGGCTTTTGCCTGCGCGGCAATCCTTCCATGAAGCCAACGAAAAAGCGCGACAGCTGCGTGACCGTATCACACAG
>JAATFH010000013.1 GCA_015655315.1 Terriglobales bacterium | reverse complement strand
TGAAGGTATGGCCACGAAACAATGCCGGACGCGATGGGATTGCCAGCTGGATTCAACTGGAATGGCCTGAAGTGTAATCAAATATCTCGTTGGACCTGACGGCGGTTCCTATATGGGTTTGTCCGTCAAAAATTAACTTTCTCGCCTTGAATCACTACATTCTCGATTTGTAACTGTGCATCGGATGGTTTCCACCGAAAGCGAACAACATCGGCAACAGACCCGATTGTAAAGCGACCTCGTTGTCCGACAAATCGGCCGGGGTTCTCCGTCACCATTGCGAATGCTGCGGACAAAGGCACTTGTGCCGAAGTAATAGTACGCGGAATCGTATCTTTGAACAGAAGACTTGCGCCAGCCAGAAACGGAGTGCCTGAAAGCTCGATGCGACCGTTCGCATGGAGTTCGACGCAACCCAGGTGGGTGGTATACCGACCCGGCGGCATACCACCAATTGCCTCCGCATCCGATACGAGAATTGATCTTTCATAACCTTTCGCCCGAAACATTGCCTTCATAGCATTGGGAGCGACGTGATGACCGTCGCCGATGAAGGTCGCCGTCAATCGGTCCTCGGCCAACTGCTCCCAGATTGGATTCGTGTGACGAGGAAGCAATTGTGCAATACCATTTCCTAAATGAGTGGATAACCCGGCGCCCGCATCCACCGCAGCGTGTATCTCAGAGGGAGTCGCATTCGTGTGACCAATGGCGACGTGAACTTTCTTTTGAGAGAGCGCACGGATGAAGGCCGCAGAACCCTCATGGTGAGGGGACATCGTAACCATTCCGACCAGATTATTGGAAGCCACCTGCCAGCGTTCAAATTCATCGAAAGAAGGAGGCCGCACATCAGGCAGAGAGTGGGCGCCACGATACCCGTCTTCGGGCGAAATATAAGGGCCCTCAACGTGAGCATAAGGGATGCAATGTGCAACTACAGGATCCATACGTCTGGCTGCATCAATTGCGCGGAGACAACTGATTATTTTCTCTTCCGGCGCGGTAACAATTGTGGGCAAGAACGTGGTGATACCTGTGGCTATGAGAGCCCGAGTTAAATGGATAATCGTCCCCGCAGTTGGCGTATCGCTGTTCACATCAAATCCAGCGTATCCATTCACCTGCAGATCGATGAAGCCTGGTGAAATCCAGACATCCTCCTCGTCCCGACACTTATCGATGGATGCAATACCCCCGTGCTCTGTGACAATGCTAATCCAACCCCCGGTAGTTACGTCTCTTCCAGTTAGTAAGTTGTTCATGCGTACGTTGCTCGATTCGAATGATGCTCCACTAGCCGTTGGTCCATATATGTCATCTGTCTCAGGTTCGCTCTGTTATTTGGCTATCATGTCCTGCGGCTGATCTGGACGTTGAATGGCATTAAAAAGTTCTTCTGAGGGAGCACTTGACCAGGGCCAGATGACTCCGACGACAACATAAGCAAAAAGCGCCGAAAGAACAGGGCCTGCAATCGTGATGGTAGTAATCCTGGAGCTTCTCACATCTATGAATCTACCTATTAAAACAAACTTGATAAGTGCAAACGCCACAGCGCCAGCAACCCATGAGGCGATGGCCGCCGCGGGGCCGCTTCTGTGAAATAGTTTCAACAGACCCAGGACCATGGGAATTGCCACGGGACCTATCAACGCACCAAACCAGAGAATCAGTAATCCAATCACTCCCCCGAAACGATCTGACATCAGCGCAATAAGCATACTAAGCGCCAGAAAAAGAAATGTGCAGATCCGTCCGCTAAGCAGCTGTATTTTATCTGAGGGACGCTTCCGGTCTTTACGTAAGGTTGGGATAATATCGCGAACGACCACCGCCGAGATGGCGTTGGCATCGGAAGAAGTCATCGCCATGGTATGAGCAAACAAGCCAGCGAGGACTATCCCGATCAAGCCATTCGGTAGAAGTGTTCTCGTCAGGAGTGCATAGGATTGAGATGGATCCTGCAATCCCGGGAGGATCAGCGGTGCTGCCCACATCGGAAAGAACAATACGAGCGGCCAAATGAGATAGAGACCCGCAGAAAGCACTGCTGCCTTACGTGCATCAGTCCCTGTTGATGTCGCGATAAATCGCTGTGCCAGATTCCATGTCCCCCCGTTGTAAGAGAGCATGTTCACAAACAGAAAAACTACCGCGAAAGTCGCTGTGTAATTGTCTGAGAATAACTTTGAATGGCTGGAAGGAAGTTGACTCCATATTTTCCATAGAGAGGATAGACCGCCCAATCTTGCCAGAACCGCTATCAGCATAGCGATGCCCGCTATGAATTGAATGATGAATTGACTTAAGTCTGTTATGGCGTCTGCCCATAGACCACCGACAACCGAATAGACAAGTGTTACTCCGCCGGCCAGCGTGATTCCCCACACGGGAGGAACATTCGCCAGAACTTGAAGCAGAATGGCTGTGGCGGTCCACTTTGCTCCAACGTCGAAAATCTTGAGGATCGATCCGCTCCACGCAAGCAATTGTTGTGTAGGCAGGTCATACCTAACGACCAGGTATTCCAGCGGAGAGATCATGTTCAAATACTGCCGGAGTCGTACCCACTTGGGTGCGAAGAGGCGAGCCCCGACAAACATTGCAATGGAGATCGAACACGCCCACCAGATATAAATGTTGAAGCCGGAACTGTAAGCAATTGCGGCATATCCGGTGAACACCGCGGAACTGTAGCCGGACATATGATGAGAGACTCCAGCCACCCACCAGGGCATCTCTCCGCCTGCGGTAAAAAAATCTCTGGCCGAGCGAATCTTCGTACGCGCCCAAAAGCCCATTCCGACCATGAGCACGAAGTATGCAGCCAATACGACCCAGTCGAGAGAATTCACATACCGCCCCGTACATAGCTATGTTTCATCAATATAGACGGGTTCTGGCTAAAGGGATTCAATCCGGGAGAAAAATGCCGGTAATCCACGCGTCTGCGCCTTCACGCGAAATAGCGCGCCTGCAGATGCACCGTTTTCTTCCTTGGCATTGCCGCCTGCAGTGGTGACATAGAGGTCAGAGTAGTCTTCTCCACCAAAAGCCACACTTGAGACTTTCCGCGTTGGCAGAATCACTCTTTCGTCGATCTTACCGTCGGCTGAGAGGCGAACGAAACTATATCCATCCCACAGGGCAGACCATAGTCTGCCATCGGCATCGAGGGTCGCGCCATCGGGCAACCCATCTGCTTCGCTGAATGCGGCAAAAACGCGCTGATTCGATATCGAACCATCTTCGATGTTGTAGTCGAAGAAATAAATCTCGTATGCGAGCGAGTCGGTGTAGTAGAGGCCTTTGCGATCGAGAGTAAAGGCCATGCCGTTCGAGCAGCCGATGCCTTCCAGGATCACGTGGAGCGAGCCATCGAGATCAAGCCGGTAGAGCCTTCCCTTGTTCGCATCGGTGGACATGGTGCCGCAAAAGACACGGCCGCGCGGGTCGGCAATGACGTCGTTGAAACGAGACGCGCGCTCGGCCGGGATTTCTGCAACTACTTCGGTGAGGCTTCCCTCGCGCCAGATCGCAATGGTACCTCGATCCATGAATAGCAGGAGAGAGCCGTCTACCTGAATGGTGAAGCCGCCGACTGGCCTGCCCTGGTAACACTGCTCGTGAGTTCCATGGGCCGGATCGTAGCGAAAGATTCGGCCATTGGGGATGTCGCACCAGTACAGCCGTTTCTCGATGGGGTGCCACAGAGGATTCTCACCCGTTTCGCAGGCATAGTCCGCGATAAGTTCCACTTCCAAAGACTTTTCGCCTGTAGGCTGATCTGCACACATTCGCTTGTCCGTCTTCCACAGTTAAAAGCTTAATTTCAGCGCCCCTTGCATGACACGGGGCGGAGTCACACCAATATTTGTGATCTGCCCAAAGTTGCCGCTTGAGGGATCATTGTTAGGAACCCCAAAGCTCGGGCGGTTGAAAGCATTGAACATCTCCCATCGAAACTGTACATCATACTTTTCCCTGATTTGCCAATCTTTATCGATCCCGATATCGGCGGTGTTGGTCCCCGGCGCCTGAAAGAGATTCCTTGGAGAATTACCAAAGGTTCCGGGAGCATTCACTTGAAATGCGCCTGGATTGAAATATTGGTTAATCCACTGAGTCTTGTCTCCCTGATGCACCTTGTAGCTCTGCCCCGTCACATCGGCACGGTCTCCATACTGCAATGCACCGGAGTTATTATTTCCGTCTCCGCCAACAATACCGAACGGCTGCCCCGATTGTAAGGTCCAAATCCCGCTAAGCTGCCATGATCCGAGAACATTCTTAACAAGCAGTCCGGAACTTCTAAGACCCGGGGTTTGATAGATGAAGCTCGTAATCGAAATAAGCGGGAAGTTCAGCGCCGAAATACCGCGGTTGTGATTTAAGTCGAATGGATCGGCAATACCTCCGGTCCAGGCCAAACTGGGAATGCTGCTCAAGTCAATGCCCTTTGACCATGTGAAGCTGGACTGGAACTGAAGACCGTGCGAAAGGCGCTTATTCAGCGAAGCCTGCAATGAGTGATAAGAAGCTGTACCTGCGGTCATCATCTCAAGGATCGGTCCCATCAAAGGATACGTGCTCCGATCACCTTCATCTGCGTAGATGCCGGGATTCAGATCAAGCGGAGTCGATTGATGATAAGACTGGCTACCTACATATGCCAGATGCAACGCTAGATCTCCTCGAAACTGCTGCTCTACAGACGCATTCCAACTCTGGGTTACACCCAGCTTGAAGTCTCTGGAAAAGGTTCCCGGAATAGTGACCGGCGTCAGAAATTGCGAGTTTGCCGGTGGTTGATAACTCGCGGAAGCAAATGGTGGAAATGGGCTCTTGCCTCCTGTCGAGGTAAACCCAGCCCAAGGGTTATCGAAAGAAATAGGAGCAGCAGGTGTAGCGTTTAACGTATACGTCGGGTCAAAGGGAGGAACATCTCCGAAGGGACTGTACTCCGAGTACTGCATGGGAGCGATAAACGTGCCAAAGCCAGCGCGAAATGCGGTGTTCGGCATATTATGTGGTTGAAATACAACGCCTATTCTAGGCGGAAAAACATTGTAGTTGCTCGGCATCAACCCCGCGGGTATACCGGGATCGCCAATGAAAACCAGCCCGAGTGGTGCGTTGGGAAAACGCTGACTCTGCTGCCCAGGTACAAATGCCGCTCCGTGCCCACCTGCGATCACTGCAGGAAGAGTAGGCTCCCACCGTAGCCCGGCAGTCACGGTGAATGATCGGCTGACGTGGTATTGATCTTGGCCATACACGCCTAAGAGCCAACCCTGTTCTACGTTGACTTCTCCGCCGCCTTGCTGAAATGTGGCTACGTCGCCCAGCAAGAAATCGGCGAGCCCGAAGCCCGTCGCATAACCGGAAAAATAGACCCCGGGATACGAAGGCCAGCTACTGACCTCATGCGCCAGTTGATGGTACGCATCCACGCCACCCGAGATCAGGTGATTGCCGATTGTCTTCGTTATCGAATCCGAAAATCCCCATGAAATCCGATGATATGTGTAGGGTTGCGCCGCTGGCGTACTGAAGCCATTCGAGGCAGCGAGATTGTTGATATAGCACTGGCCCGGTGATGCAATGTTGATGATTTGAGACAGGCAAAATGGCGAACCATCCGCATTCTTTACTGTTCCGCCAAATCCGGCATCCATCCTGGTCCATGATCCTTCGAAGACATTCACCAGGGTGGGACTGATCGTCCAGGTATGGCTCAGTACTTCATTGTAGAAGCGCCCGTTCTCACCAGCTGGATTGAGTGAAGTTGCCAGTATATTTCCTGGAATCGTAACGGATGGGCTGTTGTAGTTGAGAATGAAGCTTCGCAGGGTCATGTGCTGCCGATCGGAGAGAGCATAATCGAGCCGGCCGGTACCTTCATCATAAGAAATCTTGTATCCAGGCCCGACATAGTTCACGGCGCCACTTTCTGGTGCCTGCCCTACTGGCATGACATGAGCAAGGGCAAGAGATCCAGAACTGAAAAGGGCTGGATCTACCTGGTTGGGCACGCCATTGACCGTATGAAACGGTCCGCCGAGAGTTTGCGGAACGGCACTAAAATCACCGCGAAGCATGGCTTCTGTCGGGGTAAAGGTGGTGTTGGTCGATGAGGCTTCGCTCGCACGAGTGGCCTGGTAATTAGCAAAGAAAAAGAGCTTGTGTTTCAGTAATGGTCCACCAATTCCGCCGCCAAATTGATTCCGCTTCAGGGGATCGACTAAATGAGTGAAATAGTTTCCCGCGTTGAGATCGTTATTTCTCAGGAACTCGAATAACACGCCATGTAATACATCCGTGCCCGATTTTGTCTGGATACTGACGACTGCGCTTGGAGCGAATCCGTATTGAGCATCGTAGTTATTCGATATCACTCTGAATTCCTGCGTCGCATCGGCATTGGGAAATGGTGCGGCCGCGAGCACATAGGTATCCATATTCGGGACACCATCCAGAAGATAGTAGGTGCTTCCCTGCCTTCCACCACCTGCCGATGCGGCTGTCTCTGTAGGTATCGACGCTTGCAGCACACCCGCACTCGTATTCAGAACATTTGTGACGCCTGTGGTTAGAAGTACAAGGCTCGAGGGATCGCGTCCATTCAATGGCAACTGCCCTACTTCGTGCTCGTTGATAACAGTGCTGATCTCCGCCGACGTTGCGTTGATGAGTTCTCCGCTGGATGTCACCGTAACATTCTGCTCGGCGGTTCCCACAGTCAAAGTAAAATTCAGAGCCTTCTTGTCACCTACATTCAATGTGACATGGTCGATCACTATCTTCTTAAAGCCAGCGGCTTCGACAGTGATCCGATAATCCCCTGGCTCTAGTGCTGGAACGATAAAGTCTCCAGATTGATTCGTCTGCGCACTCCGAATAGCGTTTGTGCCTTGATTCACAATCTGTACACTCACGCCCGGAAGCACTGCGCCCGAGCTATCTGTTACTAATCCAGCGATCTGGGCAGAAGATACCTGGGCATGGGCCGACGACAAGGACAACAGGAGAGCTGAAACGGCACAAGCGATGTGCCGAACACACTTACTATTGAATAATTTCATTACCTGGTTCCTCCTGAAATGGAAGCAAGCTCGTTCACTTGTGATTTGCAAGCTAGGCCTGGACCTTAGCGGCAATTCGCTGAAGACGCTC
>JAATFH010000519.1 GCA_015655315.1 Terriglobales bacterium | reverse complement strand
TCTTTTTCCATCTGGCTTGGCGCGCCGCTATTCCATGCGCAGCGCCTGCACGGGATCGAGGTGCGAGGCGCGCCATGCGGGGATGGCGCATGCCGTTGTGGCGACGAGCAGAAGCAGGGCTGCGACCGTCATGAAGATCGTCAAGTCGAGCGGTTGCGCGCCGTAGAGCATGTTGCGGATGAGCTGGACGGTGAAGCCGCTGGCGACCAATCCAAAGATAAGGCCGATCCACGCGGGTGTCAGGCCATCGAGCAGCAGCAGACGCAGGACCGAGCTTCGCGGTGCGCCGAGGGCAATGCGGATTCCGATTTCGCCGGTGCGCTGCGTTGCCAGGTAAGAGAGCACTCCGTACAAGCCTACCGCTGCGAGCAGTAGAGCGATGATGGCGAATGCGAGCACAAGCATCGACGTGAAGTTGGCGTCGAGCGTGGATTTGCCGATCGATTGATCCATCGTCAGGACATCGGAGACGGGCAGGTTTGGATCGAGCTGCGCAAGAAGCTTCTGGACGGGAAGGGCGAGGGTGGCGGCATCCTGATCGGAGCGGATGGCGATAGATGACCACCACCATGCGCCGGAGAGAATGGGGAAATACATCGTCGGGCTCTTCGGTTCGGTCAGGTTCCAGAGAGTGTCGCCGACAACGCCGACGATTTCGAAGTCGGCATCTCCCACAATGTTGGTGCGAATGTGCTTGCCCAGAGGATTTTCGTTCGGGAAATACTGGCGAGCGAAGGATTGGTTGACGATCATGGTCGAAAGACCGGCCTTCAGCCTTTCGCGGTCTTGAAAAGTGCGGCCACTCAATAGCGGAATCCGTATCGCCTGAAAATAGCCCGGATCGACAGCGCGGATCATTGCGTTCAGGCCAGTCTGAGTTCCGGCTGGGTGTTCAGGGATGGAGAAGCTGGCGTCGCCGCCGTATCCCTGACCTGGGAGTGCGGTGGAGAGCCCGGCCGCTTTGACGCCGGGCAGCGCATGCAATCGATCGAGAAGCTGGGCAAAGAAGGCCGCTTTTTTCGCGGGGTCATCGTATTGAACGTCGGGCAGTGAGAACTGCATGGTAAGCACGTTGCGCGTGTCGCAGCCCAGGTCGAGCGCGCGCAACTTCTGGTAGCTCTTGAGCAACAGGCCCGCGGTCGTGAGAAGCACGACGGTAAAGCCCACTTCGACGGCGAGCAGGACCTTTCTCAGCCGCGCAGTAGATGAGCTGTGGCTGTTCGAGCGCGAAGATTCCTGCAGCGATTCGAGCAGCGGTCCGCGCAGGAAAGACAGGCCCGGAATCAGACCGGCAAGAATACCGCTGAGCGCCACCATGCCGAGTCCAAAAAGGAGGACAGCGCCGTCGATGTGGACCGCGTCCACGCGAGCCAGATCGGGGCGGGAATGGATGAGCCATTGCGTGCCAAGCCACGCCAGGGGAAGGCCGAGCGCGCCTGCGGCGGTGGCGAGGACGAGGCTTTCCGTCACCTGCTCACGCAGCAGCCGCATACGGCTGCCGCCGAGAGAGGCGCGGATCGAGATTTCCTTGCGACGCGAGGCCGAGCGCGCCACGAGAAGGCTGGCCACATTCAGGCAGGCGATCAGCAGGATGCAGGTGGTCGCGGAAAGCAGGATATAGAGCTGCGTGCGAGCTTCGTATACCACGCCATCCAGCAGGGTGCGCGCATTGGCGGCGTTTGTGGTGAAAGGCGTGGGATGGCTCATGTGAACACGTTTGGTCGCGGTATCGATTTCGCTCAACGCCTGCGCCAGTGTTGCGCCGGGGCGGAGCCGGGCTACGACGAAGTAATTGTGAACGTCGGCTCTCTGCATCTGGCCGGGGTCTTCTTCGTGGTAGAGAGCGGTCCAGAGCTGGATGTGCGGGTCGGGATAGGTGAACGAAGCCGGCAATATTCCGATGACGGTGTAGGGGTGAGAGTTGAGCTGAATGGTCTTTCCGACGATATTGCGATCGCCACCGTAGCGCCGTTCCCAGAGGCCGTGCGTCAGAATGACTGCGGCAGCGCCCTGCGGGCTGTCTTCGGTTGCGGAGAAGAAGCGTCCGATCTCAGGCGCGACGCCGAGCGTGGAGAAAAGATCCCAGGAGCCGTCTGCCCAACGAACCCGTTCGGGCAATTCACCTCCGTTATCGGAAAGATTGACGGAGCGGAAGCCGTAGGCTCCCATCTGTTCGATGCTGGATGCCTGCTTCTTCCACGCGGCGTACATGCCGCCGGCAACGTAATTATAAAGGTGGCGGTTATCGGCGGATTTTTCATAGAGCTGGATCAGGCGGTCAGGGTCTTTGAAGGGCAGCGGTTTGAGCAACACGGAGCGGACAACGGTAAAGAGCGCAGTATTGGCGCCGATGCCGAGCGCCATGACGATGATGGCGACGATGGCGAATCCCGGTGTGCGCCACAGCGTGCGGGCGGAGTATTTGCAGTCGCGCCATACATCGTCGAAGAAGCGTAGGGTGTTGTGCTCCCATACTTCTTCGCGGACGCGCCGCGGACTGCCGAACTTGAGATAAGCCTGCC
>JAATFH010000102.1 GCA_015655315.1 Terriglobales bacterium | reverse complement strand
TGTCATAGCGTGTCCATTTCCCATCACGGAGACGCCCCAATCCGTTGTCGTAAGTTCCAACCCAGAGCGTGCCTTCATGATCCAGATAGAGCGATCGAATGCTGTTGCTGGGCAGGCCGTTTGCTTCAGACCAGCGAGTGAATTTTCCATCGTGAAGGCGCACCAGTCCGCCGTAGCCACCGATCTATAGACCGCCAGACCCATCTCCAATGATGACGTGGATCGTCTGTTTGCAGGCCATCCTTAATGGTGAAGGCTTGGGTGTCCCATCCTTCACGGAGAACAGGCCATTGCGTGTCCCAAACCAGAGCGTTCCGTCGCGAGCCTGAAAGATGGCCTATACAACGTCATCTTTGGGCAACGCTGGCTCGTTCGTCCGCTGAAGTTTGCCATTCATGAATACGGCAAGACCGCCATGCGTTCCGACCCATAGGCGATTCTGGTTGTCCTCCGCCAGAGCCGTTACTTTCCCCGGTAGTCCATCTTGTTCAGTATAGCGGGAAAGCTTGCCCTCTTGAATGCGAGTGAGTCCAGCGGGCCAGGACCCGACCCATATCGCGCCTTCGTGATCCTCGAGTATCGGATAGACATTGCTGCTGGCGAGACCCTGCTCCTGCGTAAGCGTACGGACAGATTGCCTCTGAAGATGATAAAGACCCCGGTCTTCAGTGCCGAGCCACAGGTGTTTGCACAATGCCACGGACGATATTTTGTGGGAGTCCTGAATCTGCGGTCCAGACGTCAGCTCGATATTGCCCGCAGGCAGCGAGCGTCTAAAGTACCAGGAGTGCGAAGGAAATCAGTCGGAGGAAGAATGCAGGAATAAGTCGGAGGGGGACGGCAAGCCACCCCTCGACACTTTTTCTGATCGAGTTGTCACCGAGACACAGTTTCCCTCTCTTTCAAAATTTGATTATTGCTGGAAGATATGGGAAGAATAAGCCCATTTGCGCGAAAGCTCAAGATGATTCGGGCGGTCGCGAAGAGACGGCGTTCGGGATCATAATCCCAAGCTCTTTCAGATTCTGCTTGAGTGCGAAAGCGCAGGCCCACGCATCGCGGGATGCAATGCGAAGCTCGTCTTCGTCGTAGTCGACAACAATGATGATACGAGCCGAAGGATCGATTTTTTGGATCTGTTTGGTTGCGCGAGCCCGTCCATCCGCGGCATGCGTATGTCCATCAAAACAAGATCGGGATGGCGTTCTGCATAGGTTTCCATAGCATCTACGCCATCTGTGCACTCGCAGATATCGGTGGCCAGATGGCCGATCATGCGGCGCAGGATGTTGCCGACTCCTTCATTGTCCTCGACAATCAGAATATTCATTTTCAACATTTAGGAGATGAGCAACGCGCCAATAAGCCGCGCTTCTTTTCCGTTACCCCTTCGTTGGATATTCGGCATCGGCGCCACAGTTCTGCCTGAAGACATGGCAGAAGCTGAAAAACATCGGCTACGCGCCCCCTTTTGCTCATCATTGCTTTCTCCCCTGGTACCTACAAATTTCTTCTGGCTAGCTGAGCGTAGAAGAAACCCACTGCAAAGCAAATATGTGATGACTCATGTACGACCGTGCATTAACTCACGATTCAGAGTTCTCTAAACAGTCGTTCATTGAGATCCTCCTTCCTCTCGTCGTGATGTAGAGAATGAGTCGAGCATCAAAGGCCTGAACCATGAAAACAACTTCACAGTTACTCCCTGCTGAGTAGGTGGTTTACTTCAGGAATTATTTGCAAGGAGTCACGCCAAATAGAAGTTTCGGAAAACAGTGAGTTATCACAGGGGTGCCCTGCGTAATTACTCACACATATGTATGTGCATTCACGAATATTCCCTCCGCGAATACATTCGGTACGCTCGGATTGCTTCTTCGAGTTAGAAGCAGCTCGTAATACGCACAGGCCCCGCTGACTCGCGGTAGATCCTTCCTCTGGCCGCAGCGCGATGTTCACGCTAACGGGACAGAAGCACATAAGCCAGTTATTCCCTATAACTCGAACATATGGCCCCAGGAGATAAGTAGAGTCCACTCACAATCACGAGGCGGGTAATTGCAAGGAGAGACTTATGAGCGGCAGCAGTCGAAATATTTCATCAATCCCCGAGATAAAGTTCCGGACAATTCCTGGCAGAAACTCCTACCCAACGCGGATAAAAATGCGGAGCGGCGCACTTTTGACGATCATTTTTTCGTTGCTGCGGCGCTCATGGCTTCGGCCAGCCTGCAAGCGCAAACCGGGTCCTTTGCCGGTGGGCCCTCAAACCACGCTGCCGACCAGCGGGTTGGTATCCCCCCGTTGGCGTGGCAGTGGACGGTGCCGGCGCAGATGCCAGCAATAACCGCCTCTCTGGGACGAGAGGCATTCGCTCCAGAGAGCGTGTTAACTGTTGATTCGGCTGAGTCAGCGCCACTGCCGAGCCACTCATCGCCCCCGCGGATTGGCGGTTCTGCGAAGTTTCATGAGTAAACTTGCATTGGCTGCCTGTCGCGGTGCTATCGTGGCAAAATTATGGCTTTATGGATAAAAACGGGTTGCGAGGATGCGGCTGCTCGTCGCGTGAGATTCTGCGTTTAAGCTGGAGGCTTCTAGCAAAAGCTCGAACCCAGTGAAATGTTCCTTTGTTGAGATGACTTGATTCAATAACGGTTGTAATTCATCACCATCGAACAGCATATCCGCTGCTGCCTGTGTTCCTGCCGCATCTAGTCCTTGAATTAGCAGCACATGGCCTGTCTTGTTCAGATTAGGAAGAAACGCCAGAACCGCGTAGGTACGATGCGAATCGTTCTTCGTCACCGGCTCATAGATTGCAGCTTCGCCCTGCCGCGGATGCTCATTCACTATCCAATAGCGGTCATCCGTGAGGTGATTGGTGAATCGGAAGTTTAAGTGGTCCTCGAACAGCTCATCCCACGGATTGCTGTAGTTCGATCCCAGCAGAATCGCATTGCTGTCTCTCAAATCATCGAAGTGCAGATTTCTCACCGCCCGTATCACAAAGCGATTCGGAATCGTCTCCGGTAACTGCTGCAGGCTGGAGACGATCGTAAGGTTCAACATACTGGTATATGTCTGGTCCTCCAAATACGACATGGCCAGCGCAGCATCATGTCCGCCTGCAGAAAACCAGTTCAAATACTCTGCGAGAGAAAATGTTCTGTGATTCACCTGCTGCACGACGACAAACCCTGTGTCGCCGGGAACAATAAAGGTATCGCGGTCATGGGTAAAAAGCTGCGTCCATAATGGGTGCATTGCGCTGCGTGGTTCCAGTGCCCGGCGAGGTCGTGTCGCCCATTGCACTATCCAGCCAAGCAGCAGAGAATACAACAGCAGGAACACTCCTCCACGCAACCACAGACGCAACCTGGCCGCCTTCGGACGCTGTAGCTCTTCAGCCTCTGCAACAACGACTCCAGAATGCTCTGGCTCCCCCAGCGGAATTTCCGAAAATGTTCCTGGAGTGAAGGCAGGAATATATCCGCCCCTGGGAATTTCAATGCGCAGCGAGTCCTGAATACCGTCTGTCGCGTAATATTCCTGCAGCCGTTTTCTCAACTGGCGTGCATAGTTGCGCACAATGTTATCTTCGCGTGGATCAAAATCGAGCGCGCGATGAAATACCTTTACACCAATCTCATGTTCGGTAATGCGAACCGATGCATCCTCGATTGCGCGCTGGCACACGTAGGCCAGAAACGCCGAGAGGAGTGGCGCACGGATGAAGTGCCTGCTGTTCAGGACACGGTCAATCGCCTGCTGTTCCTCGCTTGCCACTGCAGGCAGATCGACAGAAGACGCGCCCATCGATAGATCTGGGATCCCTGCCATCAATATGTAACGAAGATTTGGTCGCTATCCGCTTTGCAAATCGATCCTAGCGGTGCTTTATCAATAGAGTGTTAAGGCTCATGCGACTATACACTTCGTGCAACATGGGTATGCACGCTGGTGCCTGGTGAACAATCCCTTTGCGATCATGCACAATCCACAGCATTACCAAATTTTCACACAGCGACAAATCCCTGAAATCAAAGCGATCACTCCGGCTACATCCCCCAAAAGCAGAGTGTATACACCTGCGCCTCCACTTGAATCGGCCTATCTAAAAGCCCTAGCTTTTGGCCATATCACCAGTCCATTGCGCTTCCTCGCATAAGACCGCTCAGATTCACTAACTAAATATTTCAACTTCAGGCAGGCACAAATATGACATCTTCGCGCTTCCGGATGCTCGCGCTCTTTGTTTGTCTCATAGCACTGTCCGTCAAGCTGCATGCTCAGGCTGGTGTTGCATCGCTTTCCGGACTCGTCACCGATCCATCCGGAGCGGTTGTCGCCGGAGCCCAGATCACCGTTACCAATCAGGCCACCCGGCTTTCGCGTACCACTGTCACTGACCGCTCCGGCTATTACACCTTCGTAGGCATGCCCGTAGGCATTTACGACATTTCCGCAAGCCAGAGCGGGTTCGCCGGCGAACACGCTGCAGTCACCCTCGACCCCTCAGCCAAAACCCGGCAGGACTTTCACTTCACCATCGCCGGAGCCATAAGCCAGGTCAATGTCACTGCCACAGCTCCTGAGCTATCGCGTGACGACGCCTCGATTGGCACGGTCATCGAAAATCAGACGGTGGAAGCGACGCCGCTCTATCAGCGCAATTGGGACGACCTCATCCGGCTCGTCCCTGGAGTTCAGATGCAGCGCTTCACGCAGCAAAGCGGCAGCAGTGTCTCCGGCAGCACCGGCCTCTTCACCATCCACGGTCTCAACGACGAGCAGAATGATTACATCCTCGACGGCATCGATAACAATACCTTCTCAGAAAATCTGCAGGAGCTTTCCGCATCTGCCGCCCGGCCCTCCGTCGATGCCATCGGCGAATTCAAGCTCATCGCCAATGCCTACTCCGCAGCGTATGGACGCAGTCCCGGAGCACAGGTGGACGTCACCACCAAGAGCGGCACCAATCAATTCCACGGCCGTCTCTTCGAATACCTGCGCAACCGCGTCTTTGACTCGAATGATTACTTTACTCATCGCGCCGGACTGCCCAAGCCCGCGGAAATTCAAAACCAGTTTGGTGGCAACTTCGGAGGTCCCATCCTCCGCGACAAACTCTTTGGCTTCTTCAATTACGAAGGCACGCGTATTGACCAGGGAGTGACCCGCACCGCCACTGTTCCGCTCGCCAATGAGCGTGCCGGAGACTTCAGTCCTCAGGCTGCCGCAGCAGCTGGCGTCAAGTACAGCACCATTTACAACTACAACACGCCAGCCTGCCGTGTGGACCCCACTGCCTGCCGGCCCTTTCCCAACAACATCATTCCGCAGTCAGCCATGGATCCCTTTGGCTTCAAAATTCTCAACGCCTTTCCGCTGCCGAATCAGCCGGGTGACTTCAACAACTATGTCCGCACCGGCGCCCTGATTGACAACAACAACAGCTATGACGGCCGCGTGGACTGGAATGCCAGCGACAAGGACATCGTCTTCGCCCGCTACACCAGCTCCAGCCGCATCCGTGATGTTCCCGGGAACTTTGGCGGTATCGCAGACGGAAGCTCTACCTCATCGTGGGGCAACTCGACGCTCAAGTCGTGGGCCCTCGTCCTCGGCTGGACACGCATTCTCAACCCGACCATGACCAACGACTTCCGTTTCGGCTTTGTGCGAAACTTCTCTCACGACCAACAGCAGCCTTTCGGGTTGAACAAACCATCCGATTACATCCCGGGAGTTCCCTTCAATCCGGCAACAGCAGGCGGTATCGGGCTCACCGAGTACGTCTCCGACGACTCCACCATCATCGGCTCCCCGCAATTTCTGCCTAAGCAGCAGGTTCCCCAACAGTTCCAATACACTGACACCTTTTCCTGGACCCGTGGCTCGCACTTTCTCAAGTTCGGAGTAGACCTGCGTGCGCCCATGCGTAACATCTATCAGGATGAAGAAAACATGAACGGCGCTCTGGCCTTTGCGGGTATTTTCAGTTGCCTCAGCGGCAGCCCCGGCAATGGATGCTCTTACGCCGACGGCCTGACGGGCCTTATCTACCAGGCTGGACTCTCGAATGTTTATTTTGTGGACGAGCGCATCTGGATGGCATCCGGCTTCGTACAGGATGACTGGAAGGTCACGCCTAAGCTGACCCTGAATCTCGGCCTTCGCTACGACTTCAGCACGCCGCCCTATTCTGCCAAAAACCAGCTCGCCAACTTCAACCCAGCCGGAAGCGGTTCACTCACCTATGCCACCAATGGCTCGCTGAACGACCGTGCTCTGGTGGATACCAAGGTTCTTGGCTTCGCGCCGCGCTTCGGCTTTGCTTACTCTCTCGGAGACAAAACCGTCATACGGGGCGTCTACGGTATCTACAACTTGCTGTTTAAACGCAACGGCAGCGAAGACCAGCTTGCCCTTAATCCTCCTTCCCTGCTCTCGACCACATCCAATCCGATTCCCAATACCAATGCCGCCGACCCGCTGCCGATGCCTGCATTCCAGCTGCAGAACGGCTTTTCGCCCGATCTGCTGAATCCAGCGAATGCCTCATCGCCGCAACTCCAGCCAACGCTACATATACATGCGATGGACGCGAGATCGCCCATGCCTTACGCGCAGGAGTTCAGTCTCGGCTTTCAGCGAGAACTGCCCGGTGAAATGGTCCTTACCGCCGATTATGTTGGCACCCTCGCAAGACACCTGGACGTCATCAGTGACTTGAACCAGTACGTCCCCAGCACCGCCGGAACCGCACGCCCTGTCTTTCCCTATCCGGCATGGGGATATCTTGAGTACTCTCACGCCATCGGCACCAGCAACTACAACGGACTGGAAGCCCAGTTGCAGCGCCGCTTCCACAATGGCCTTTCCCTTATAACTGCTTACACCTGGTCGAAAACCTTTGCCACCCAGTACAACCAGACTTTTACCAATTCGCTAAGCGGCTCCAACGTCCCGCAGCGTATCGTCTTCTCCTATGTCTATGAGCTGCCCTTCGGCCATAACAAGCCCCTGGTCAACTCCGGCATCGGGTCATGGCTGCTTGGCGGCTGGAGGACATCCGGCATTTATACTTTCTCCAGCGGACGCCCGTTCACCGTTTCATCGAGTGGCCAGCTTTCGAGCGACATCGACGTCAACGGAAACGCGAACGCACTTCCACTCATGATTGGAAAACCGAAGATCGTCGGAGATGTAAACTGCTGGTTCTACTACTCTGGGAATCAGTCCTGCCAGACCCTCTCGCCCAATACGGCCGATGCTTACGCAATTCCGAATCTCAGTGCCGGCCAATCTCCCTACGGCAACGGAGGCATCAATAACCTGAGCGGTCCGCATACCAATGTCTTCGATTTTGCGCTCATGCGCGACTTCCACATGCTGGAAAAAACTAACCTTCAGTTTCGCTGGGAGGTCTTCAACCTCACCAACAGTGTTCTTTTCGCGCAGCCCTCTGCGACATTGAGTAACAGCAGCATTGGAACGATCACCTCGCTCGCGGGCGATCCGCGTATTATGCAGTTCGCCCTGCGGTTCTCGTTCTAACCATGACAAAAAAGCCCTACCTTCGAATTTCGACTGTGGGGCTTTCGACATTGGCACAATCAATAAAGGAACCGTCAAAATGTTGCCCCGCAGACTATCCATACTCGCTCTCCTGGTGTCGGCCGTTCTTCCTTCCTACGCGCAAAAAAACGATCTTGATTTCCTGAATCACAATCGCTCCATCCTCGACGCGCACAACTGCTATCCCTACGAAGGTCAATGGACTGACCGGGTCAAGCGCGCCCTCAATTCCGGTTTTCCTGTTTCTATCGAACAGGAT
>JAATFH010000260.1 GCA_015655315.1 Terriglobales bacterium | reverse complement strand
GTGTCTCTCGGCTAGCACGCGGGCCTTTTCCTGCAGCGATTCGTAGAATCTCACACGGTCTTCTTTCAGGACTCGCGGCAGCGAAGGGTCCCCGACGCTCGCAAAAGCAGTGTACGCAGGGAGATCTGCCATAACAGTAATGGTTGTGAGTTCTGCGCCCAGGCTCTTCGCGAGCTGGATGGCGGAGGCGAGCGCTCGCTCAGCTTCGGGGGATTCGTTGTATGCCACGGCAATCTTCCTATACATCCATTCCTCCCGGCTTCCGGCGTGAACGAAGTTTCGTCATTTATATCTCTGCCTCATGGCTTATACAAGGCTGGCAGATTTTGGCGGAAACCGCAGCGCAGGTCACTGTTAGCTAACTGTGATGATGGGCGCAAGCGAAGCTCAGCCCGGCTTCTGTGACAAACCTTTGATTCTCTGCCGCATCACTCCTGACTGGGGTTCTCTAAAGGTCGTTCCTCGAAGCTTTCTGCCGCACGCAGCACCGCTTCTTTAAGCTTCTCGTCGGTGAAAGGCTCCACGATGACGTCATACCCCCCAGCCTCCAGGACTCCGGACCACAACTGGAAGCTCGCCGTATGGGCGTAGACCAGAATCGCCGGCCTCGGATTGAGCAGGGCGAGTTCTCCCCAGATCGCCCACCAGTCCGTATCCGGGAGTGCTGCTGGAAGCAGGGCCACCTGGTAAATCTCACCGCTACGGACAACATGTGCGAATTCCGTCGCGCGGCTGACCAGGACTGGAGACATGCCAAGCGAGTTCAGTTGATGCCGAATCTCACCCTGCATCTCCGTGGCCACGACCGCAAGTACCCGCACCTCTTTCAATTTCTCCGCCACGATGGTCGTCATGCCTCGTACACGCGAGAATGACAGATTCTTGGGCCATCGGAGCGTATGTAACTGTCAGCTCACTGTGATGAGACTCTGGCGCTATTCCCTGTAGAGCTAAAATGGCAAGGTCGTATGACACATATAGAACACCTGGGTTGTCATCCTGAGCCGTGGCGAAGGATCTGTTTTTCCTGCCTCTGCCTGGTAAATCTCCCCTTGCCGCTTATATATGTCGATACCGCCTAGTATCCTTGTCCTGTCGGCTATGACTCGTTGGTCATGGCAACGCTGTACGACCACGTTTACGTCAGGAGCTATTGAGAGTGCCCAAGCCGAACACAAATGCTGTTTCGGAAAATGCAATCCGCCAGGAGCTTACCCGTATCCTGCATAGCCCCATCTTTTCGCAGTCGGATCGGCTTGGCCGCTTCCTCCGGTTTACGGTGGAACATGCGCTCAGCGGCAAAGACGACGGCCTTAAGGAATATGTCATCGGTACAGAGGTATATGACCGCAAACCGCCCTACCATCCAAGCCAGGATTCGATCGTACGCACCGAGGCGCGACGGCTGCGGACGAAGCTGAAGGAATATTACGAGATGGAAGGCAAGGATGACGCCGTCTTCATTTATTTTCGACCGGGCAGCTACATCCCTGTATTTCGCTCGAAGGACTCCGCCAACCCGGCCGCAGCCGGAAATTCAAACCACGAGCTCTTTATTGATGGCGCAGGCGTGCATATTGCTGTCATACCTTTTCTCGACGTTTCCGGGCAGCAGCTTTCTTCCACTTATGCGCGAGGCGTGACCGATGAGCTTGTTCATGAACTGATGCAAAGCGAAGGCTGCCGCGTCGTCGCGGCAAGCTCGGTCGCCCAGTTGGGGTCGCAGTCCTCCGATATCCGGGACCTGGCGCGCAAGCTGGGAGTCCAGATCGTTTTCGAGGGAACGGTCAGGGAAGAAGGAAACCGGATACGCGTCACTTCGAGGATCGTGAACGCGGATGGCTTTCAACTCTGGTCGCAACGATTTGATGCCGAGGCTGATTCGACGAGCCTCTTTAGCATGCAGGAACAATTTGCTTCCGCACTGGTGAACCGCGTGCGCCCTCAGCAGACGGTCATCCGGGTGGCAGAGGCATCGGCGGGCCCCGTCATTCTGGCGGTGTATCCGGCTATTCTGAAGGGAGAAGCCCTTCTCGAAGAGGGAACCATCGCCGAAGTTCAGAGTGCTCTGTCGAAATTTCGTGAAGTTGCCCAGACCGCTCCTGGATATGCACGCCCTCATTGCGGAATTGCACAATGCTATTGCTGGATGGCTCTGCATGGTGCTCCACGATCCGTTGAACTCGTTTCACTTGCAAGGAGCGCAGCGGAACGAGCCGTGGAACTTGATCCCGACATGGTCGAATCCATTGCCGCGATGGGAAGCGTTCTGGCTCTGGAGTGGAACTGGAGCGGCGCGGAGACCAGCTTCCAGCATGCCGCAGAATCGGGCCCGCGCGCGTCAGGCGACCGGCAGTATGCCATGTTTCTGACAACTATGAGGCGCTTCGATGAGGCATGGTTGCGTCTCGAAAATGCGCAGCGGATCGATCCGTTTTCTTATCTTCAGAAAGTGGCGAGTGCAAAGTTCTTCTATCTGAGCCGACGGTATGAAGAGGCGCTCGAACATTTTGCAGAGCCCTTGAGATATGGACCGCTGCCACTCGAGGTCCAACTGTATCAGGCTCTGATCCATGTCCAACTCGGTCAGCTCGACAACGCAAAAAGGATAACGCGATTCGTGCAGCGAAGCACGGGTGCGCAATTAGCGTTGCGGGCATGGATTGCCGAGATTCTTGCCCGGTGCGGAGAAACAACTACGGCAGCAGCCATTGTGGACGAATTTAAAATTTTGTCTCCCATTGCGCCTATCAGCAGATTTCGACAGGCATTGCTTTCCATCGCGCTGAATGATCCTGAAAATGCGCTTTCGCTGCTTTCCACATCTTTTGCGGACAGGGAAGCCGAGCTCCCATATTTAGCCGTTGACCCCAGATTCGATCCAATCCGTCAGTCTCCCCAATTCAGCGATATCGTCAGCAGAGTCAGGGCAGGAGCTACTTCATGATCGTCTTTTTACAGCGAGTGCTGGAGAGCCAGCAGTCTGGATGAATTATTCTTTGCTCTATACACGTGGAGAAATCTCATGAGTGAAGTGCTTCCAGTAGTCTATCTAGCGCGGCATGGCGAGACAGCCTGGTCGCTGTCAGGCCAGCACACAGGCCTTACCGATTTACCGTTGACCCCGAATGGCGAGCGCAATGCGCGGCAGCTTGGCGAACGTTTGCAGAGCATAACTTTTGCCAAGGTTTTCACCAGTCCACTGCAGCGCGCCTTTCGTACCTGTGAGCTGGCCGGCTTTGGAGCATCCGCCGAAGTCGCTGCCGATCTGGTGGAGTGGAATTATGGCCAGTATGAGGGCCTGCGATCGGCGGAGATCCTCAAAGATCGCCCGGACTGGCAGCTCTTTCGCGACGGTTGCCCCGGCGGCGAATCTCCGGCACAGGTTGGCGCGCGCGCGGATCGCGTAATTGAGCGCGTCCGAGCAATTGCGGGAAACGTCCTCCTGTTTTCCAGCGGTCATATTTTGCGCGTCCTGGCCAGCCGCTGGCTGGCGCTCGAGCCGGGCGCGGGCAGATATTTTGTATTGAGCACGGCGAGCCTGAGCGAGCTTAGTTATGAGCGCGATCTTTCCCGGCCCGTTATCCGTCTCTGGAATGACGATCATCACGTGGTGGCGTGAGTTGGACCGGCAGTCCTGAGCCGTCTTTGTTCCCGAATATAGTGTCTCGCTGGCGGCGGCTCACTACCGAATATGCATCTGATCTCTGGAAGGTGAAACCATGCCCGGTAAATTGGAAACTTCGTTGAAAGTGGATGAACCCGAAGAAATGATTTCGCCGCTCGCCGGCAAGCCCGCGCCGAAAGAAATGCTGCTGGATCTGGCTCGACTGGAGGCAGCTTATTTCGAGGCGAAGCCCAATCTGGAAGATCCGAATCAACTGGTTATCTTCGGTACAAGCGGACACCGTGGCTCGCCTCTTCGTGGCACATTCACTGAAGCGCACATCCTGGCGATTACCCAGGCGATCTGTGACTACCGACGCGCACAGGGAACAGATGGTCCACTCTACATGGGGAAAGATACCCACGCCTTGTCCGCTCCCGCGCAGCAGACTGCGCTCAGCGTACTCGCGGCGAATGATGTAGAAACGATCATCCAGAAAGATGACGGCTTTACGCCGACTCCGGTGATCTCTCGGGCCATTCTTGTTTATAACCGCGGACGCAAGGATCATCTCGCCGACGGCATCGTCATCACGCCCTCGCACAATCCGCCCGAGGACGGAGGGTTCAAGTACAACCCCACGAATGGTGGTCCTGCCGATACTGAGATAACAAAGTGGGTAGAGGGCCGGGCGAATGAGTTGTTGCGAGCAAGGAATGCTGGAGTCAAGCGAGTTCCGTATTCCAAAGCCATCCATGCCGCGACCACGCATCAGGAAGACTTGATACTGCCGTACGTTCACGATCTCAAGAACGTCGTCGATATGGAAGCGATTCGCGCTGCCGGTCTTAAGCTCGGCGTGGATCCGTTGGGTGGCGCTGCGCGACCGTATTGGGAGCCGATTAACGCGATCTATGGATTAGACATCACCGTCGTCAATCCGGTTATCGATCCTACATTTTCATTTATGACCGTCGATCATGACGGCAAAATCCGTATGGACTGTTCGAGTCCTTATGCGATGGCCAGCCTGGTTGGATTGAGAGATCAATATCAGTTAGCTTTCGCAAACGATCCCGACTCGGACCGGCACGGAATTGTTACTCCCGTTGCGGGATTGATGAATCCGAACCACTATCTTGCCGTGGCCATTCAATACCTGCTCACACACCGTTCCGATTGGCGTCAGGACTCCGCTGTGGGAAAGACATTGGTGAGTAGCAGCATGATCGATAGAGTCGTTCAAAAGCTTGGCCGCGAGTTGCGCGAAGTTCCGGTTGGTTTCAAGTGGTTTGTTGCAGGACTGTTTGATGGTTCCTACTGTTTCGGCGGAGAAGAGAGCGCTGGAGCGAGTTTTCTTCGCCTGGATGGCACCGTGTGGACCACCGATAAAGATGGACCGATCATGGACCTGTTGGCAGCCGAGATTACTGCTCGCACAGGCAAGGATCCGGGAGAGCATTACAGCAAACTGACAGAAGAGTTCGGCACTCCGTACTACACTCGCATCGACGCGCCTGCTACTCCGGAACAAAAAGCAAAATTGTCAAAGCTCTCACCCGATGCCGTAAAAGAATCCGACATGGCGGGCGAGCCAATTACCGCCAAGCTGACGACAGCACCTGGCAACGGCGCTTCCATCGGCGGACTGAAAGTTACTTCGAAGAGTGGCTGGTTCGCGGCTCGGCCTTCAGGAACAGAAAATATCTATAAGATCTATGCGGAAAGCTTCCAGAGCCAGGCGCATTTAAAGGCGATCGTCAGCGAAGCCCAGGAAATAGTGAACAATGCGTTAGGTTAGCCTCCGGTTCAGTGTGACGGCGGACTTCCTGTGTAAGAAGTCCGCGCGTTTGAAATCAGACAACGCAGAATCTGCGAAAGATTTCCCTCATCGTAAGTGCAGCAGGGATCGCAGGTTCGAACTCTCTGCGCCACATCGCTTATGCGAAAATACAGGTGACACTGCGATGAATGCTGGTGTAGCGTTTCTTGCTTTATGATGAGGTTGTGGCTATTTCATGCGGGCGTGGCGAAATGGCAGACGCAGCGGACTTAAGCGCTTGAGTGCCCATCGGGAAACCGACGGAGTAGAACTGCTCAAATTCGGGGAAACCTGCAAATGGCAATCCCGAGCCAAGCCCGGAAGCACTTCCGGGAAGGTGTAGAGACTAGACGGGCAGCACCTAAACCTCCTGTGAGGAATGGTGAAGGTATAGTCCAGACCGCGAACCCGCCCGTGGCGGGGCGGCGAAAGCCGAAGCGGTACGAAAATCCGCAGGCCGCAAGGCCGTGAGGGTTCAATTCCCTCCGCCCGCACCAAACAACATTCTTCTATCTCGGCCAGGATTGTTCCATCCTGGCCTGTCGTCGCTGGTGCGCGCTTTGCAGTGACGATGCCTATGCCGATTTGGTTTGCTTTAGTGTTCGATGATCTCAACTCTTACGAAGAACGGGTTAACTGTCGATTCTGAAGACGGCATATTAGCTGGGACTCCGCCTGAGCAGTCCAATGTCTCAGGCTCCGTGTCTGTCGACTCATTGTCGACTGAAATACCGGATTCAATACTTTCGCCAGATTGCTCTCGGCCGTGAAGAGAAGACACTCGGCAGCAGAATTCAACAACTGCATCCCGGTGATGGCATCCCCCAGGATTCCATCACAGATGGAAGGCAAATGGTCCAGCGCGAAGCGAAAAAGATTGTGCATCTCCTTCGCAAGGGCGACGGGTGTGGAAGTTGCACGTATGAGCGCCTCTTCCTGAGATTTCTCGCGTATGTTTGTTTCGGACGAATCACCATGTGGCGGTTGAAGGACACGGATGTAGGCGTTGAATGCAGCTGCATCCTGATCAGCACTATTCTGAAGAGTGTTTTGCTTCATATCCAAGTGGACTAGCGCAATTTCGAGCGCATGGTGAAGACTTGTCGTGCGCCGTTCCCTCTGGAGGGAGACGACGAACGCCTTGCGGAGCAGAGATATTCCCATGCAAGCTGTCAGGATTGCGGCCGAACCACCTCCCCGAGTCGGATCGGTCGAGGCAAATCGCTCCAGCAATTCATGCACGGACAAGTCCCACAAAGAATGGTGCCCTTCCAGGTTAAGCTCTTCGCGCAGGGACGGTTCGGAACCGCTCAGAATTTCAACTATGCTTTCTGTGGCTGCCATGTGCACCTCACTTAGTTCATTGGGATAAGACGACGGCGTCCGGCTTCAATGCATCGAGCGCACGCCACAAGGATTGCGCCAACTCAATCGATCAGGCGTTGACGTTTTCTGTGACGGCATGGTCTTCCTCCTGCACCGTGGTCGGTATGAACGCATGTAACTCGGACTCTGAAGTAAATTTCAAACAAGCCTGCGCCAGAGCAAGCTGCGCGATGGGAATCCTTGCGGGGGACACGGAGACATAGTCGACACCAATTGAATGAAAGAACTCGATTGAACGGGGATCGCCGCCGTGTTCACCGCAGACGCCGATTTTGATGCCCGGTCTGGCTTCGCGCGCGCGCTTGACTGCCATCCCGATCAAGGCGCCGACTCCTTCCTGGTCAAGGGTGAGGAATGGATCGTCTTTGAGAATTTCCAGTTCTAGATATTGATCGAGATACTTTCCGGCATCGTCGCGGGAGAAGCCGAAAGTCATCTGCGTAAGATCGTTGGTCCCGAAGGAAAGGAAATCTACCTCGCGGGCAATCTCACCAGCGCACACCGCGGCCCGTGGCAGTTCGATCATGGTGCCGACCCGATACCTGACAGTTTCCTGCTCTTCCGCAAACACCGCTTTTGCTGTAGCTGCGATCACCTTGCGCAGGAAGCGAACCTCTTCGACCGATGCAACCAGAGGGATCATGATCTCGGGCTCGACGGGAATGCCTTCGACCTGAACCCTGATGGCTGCGCGCAGAATCGCTCTTGTCTGCATAGCAATGATCTCCGGATACGTGATACCCAGGCGGCAGCCGCGATGACCCATCATCGGATTGGTTTCGCTCAACTGCACGATGCGGGCAAGAACATACTCCAGTCCACGCACCTGAGCTTCATCGTGTCTGCGCGCTTCGGACAACGCCGTCCTGGTTTCGTCAAGGCTCGGAAGAAATTCGTGCAGCGGAGGATCGATCAGACGAACGGTCACCGGCAACCCGGCCATCACATGAAAGATTTCCTCAAAGTCCTCTTGCTGCATGGGAAGCAGCGATTCGAGTGCGGCCTTCCGCGCCTGCTCATCCTCGGCAAGAATCATCGCGCGTACATGCGGTAGTCTCGTCGGCGCAAAGAACATATGTTCGGTGCGGCAGAGGCCGATGCCGGAGGCGTCAAAATTGCGGGCACGCTCGGCATCGTCCGGAGTGTCGGCATTGGCACGCACAGAGAGGCCAATCTCTTTTCGACTCCAGGCAAGAAGTTTCTTGAGCCATGGATTGTCGGACAACCCCGGCTTCAATGGAAGCTGCCCGGAGAAGATGCGCCCGGTTGCACCGTCGATCGAGACCCAGTCCCCTTCGTTTAACTCGAATCGGCCCGCACGCAGCACATGGCGCGCCTCGTCGATCCTGAGACTATCCGCTCCAGTGATGCAGCATTTGCCCATGCCGCGAGCCACGACCGCCGCGTGACTGGTTGCACCGCCATGCGCAGTTACGAATCCAACCGCAGCGTCCATCCCGTGGATGTCGTCGGCGCTGGTCTCTTCGCGTACCAGAATAACGGGATGTTCTTTCCGTTTGCCGGCGAGCGCAACGGCGCGGTCTGCCGTGAAGGCCAACTGCCCCACGGCTGAACCCGGAGACGCGGCGAGGCCCCGGGCAATCGGTTGGGAGGCTAGTCCGGCCAGATCCAGCTGTGGTGACAGCATCTCATGAATGCATGAAGGATGGATGCGCAGGATAGCTTCCGACTTCGAGAGGAGGCCTTCTTCCGCCATCTCGACTGCAGTACGAATAGCAGCGGGCGCGCTTCGTTTCGCGCCGCGGGTCTGCAGAAGGAAAAGCTTTCCTCGTTCCACTGTGAATTCGAAGTCCTGTACATCTCTGTAGTGGGTTTCCAGTCTCGCGACTACAGACTGCAGTTCACCGTAGAGCTGAGGCAGAGTACGCCCCAGTTGTGAGAGCGGTACCGGAGTATGCGTGCCGGCCACAATATCTTCGCCTTGAGCATTCGGCAGAAATTCGCCGAAGATGGATGGCTCTCCCGTTGAGGGATTACGGGTGAAGCCCACGCCGGTTCCGCTGTCGTCTCCGGAGTTGCCGAAGACCATGGCCTGTATGGTGACAGCAGTCCCGGCCTGCTCGTCCAGACGATGAATGCGGCGGTAGTGCCGTGCGCGCTCGTTGTTCCAGGAACGGAAGACGGCTGCGATTGCCAGATCGAGTTGCCGGCGGCAATCCATGGGAAATGGCTTGCCTGTGTGATCTTCGATGACGACCTTGAACCCGGCAACAAGTTGTTCGAGTGCGGCTTCATCCAGTTCAGAATCGGTATGCACCCCGCGTTCATTTCTGAGCTGCTGGAGCAGGCAATCAAAAGCCGTCTTTGGAACATCGAGAACTACGCTGCCGAACATCTGTAATAGTCTGCGATACGAATCGAGCGCAAAGCGCAGGCTGCCGTGATGCTCCGCGAGGGCATAGACATTCGTATCGTTCAAGCCAATGTTGAGGATGGTGTCCATCATGCCGGGCATGGAGACAGCTGCTCCGGAACGGACACTGACCAGCAATGGGTTCCTGTCTCCGCCGAAGACCTTCCCCTGTTGCTGTTCCAGCCAGCAGAGCGCGTCAGTGACCTCACCGTCGAACCATGCCGGCAGATTGCCGTTGGTCAAAACGGAGCGGCATACTCCCGTTGGAACTGTGAACCCGGGAGGCACGGGGATCCCGAGGCGGCTCATTTCCTGCAGGGCCGCTCCCTTGCCTCCCAGTTCGTTTG
>JAATFH010000481.1 GCA_015655315.1 Terriglobales bacterium | reverse complement strand
TGTGCCCATCGATCCCAGGGACTGTGCGGAGGCCATCCTCTTCCTCGCAGGCCCTAAGACGCCTGTCACGACTGGCCACCTCATTCCTGTAGATGGTGGTCTGGTGGAGGCATATCTGCGGTGAGCCCGCTGAAGTCGCAAAGAGGATCGGATGGTCCGGCACAATCGCCAGGCCATCCACTTTTAGATGGGCGAGCCCTGATTGCTGTCGATCTGGGCGCTGAGAGCTGCCGCGTTTCGCTGCTGCGCTGGATCGAGAATGTACCGCGCGTGCAGTTGGTGCATCGCTTCAGCAACTGGGCCGAAGAGCGTGAAGGAAGTCTCCGCTGGAATCTGAAGAGAATTATTGACGGAGTAGAGGAAGGGCTGAGGCGATGTGCAGTCCTCGCCCCTGAAGGCATCCGCTCTATCGCGGTGGATGGCTGGGCCGTTGATTATGTGCGCCTTTCTCCCGGAGGCGAAGTTCTTGCGGACCCTTTCTGCTATCGCGATCCGCGCGGCACTGTGGCACAAGAAGCAGTTCACGGCCGCATTCCTGCGGAGCGCCTTCGAGAGCTCACTGGCATCCAACTGCAAGCCATCAATACGGTGTATCAACTCCACGCAGACAAGATGCAGGGCAATGCTGCACGCTGGTTGAGCTTGCCGGAGTACCTGCTGCACCGCTGGGGGGCAGCAGCCGTTGCTGAACGGACGAATGCGACGCATACAGGATTAGTCGACTTAAACGGTCAATGGTGCAGAGAAGTGTTTCAAGCTGCTGCACTCGATATCGAGCATGCACCCCCGATTGTGGAAGCGGGCACGGACGTCGGAGAGTATTCCGGCGAGATCGAAGCGCTGCGAGGCGTGCGCCTGATCGCTCCGTGCTGCCATGACACGGCGAGCGCCATCGCCGGAATCGCTACATCTGAAAATCACGACTGGGCTTACATCAGCTCAGGCACATGGTCTCTGGTCGGGATTGTTCTGGATGCGCCATGCAATGATGCCCGATCCGCAAAAGAAAACTTCACAAATTTGGGTGCTGCTGGTGGCCGAGTGCTCTTTCATAAGGGTATTCCTGGCATGTGGCTCTTACGGCAGTGCATGCTTACGTGGAATTGTCAGGACGTCCCGCTGTTGATCGAGCAGGCGAGTCATGTTCCCTCTAGCGTTGCCGATGAGTTGATTGACATGGATGATCCTGCATTGGCTCTGCCGGGCGATATGCCCGCCCGCATCAATGCTCAGCGTCAAGCGAAAGGCCTTCTACCGATTCACGGATGTGGCGAGATGACCAGGCTGATCTTTGAGTCTCTGGCTGCGACCTATGCGTTCGTACTTCGCTCCATTGCATCGATCACTGGCAGAACATTCCGGGAAATCTACATCGTCGGCGGTGGAAGTCAGAATGAACTGCTGAATGGCCTCACAGCCGCAGCGACAGGTATGAAAGTGCTGCGTGGAGCCGTGGAGAGTGCGACCATTGGCAATTTCGCGGTGCAACTAGCGGCCTTTGACAAGCGGCCCCCTCCTGCCGAGGCGATCGCACATTGGGCAGCGCGGCTGCAGGAATGCGTCATCCATCCCGTAAGTTGATATGCCGAACAGTGGCCCAGCCCTCGCTAACGTCCGTTAGAAACTGATTCCCATTTGAAATAGGTGCGGAGATATGTACTCGTTCGTTGTCGCCAATATGGATACAGTTCGAGTCGCTAAAAATAACATTGATGAGATGAAATCCAGCTGGATAAGCCTCCCTGAAAACATACTGCGAGGCTTATGCTACGTGGCAAATCACTCATCTTCATAGTGAACGCGTTGATTCGCCAAATCCCACTTGACAATGATCAAACGGCACATCTAGGATTGGCCCGTTTCCTATATGAATAAATTTCTGGATTGGGTAAGCCCTTAAGATCCTTGAAATTCGCCCGATGAGAAGTTTCGGAAAGCGATCGGCAACTCAGGGCAGGCTACAAAATTCGGGAGGTAGAAATGGCTAGAAATTCAAGAAGCGTGAAGTTAGGTGGACGGGCTCTCCTGTTAGGCCTCTTATTGGCCAGCTTGTTTTGGAGCGGCAGCGCCTTGGCGCAAGGTTTAGGACGAATCAACGGCAGAGTGACAGATTCAACAGGCGCCGCGGTAGTAAGCGCTTCGATCACGGCGACAAATACAGGAACTGGGCAGTCCAACATGGCCATTACTGACGACGATGGCAACTATGTATTCCCATCGTTGCCGCCAGCCCAGTACACGGTTGCAGCCACTGCACCGGGCTTCGCAACCTTCACCGATACGAATGCTCTCTTGCAGGCCGATCAGGCGCTCACGATCAACATGACGATGAAGATTGGAAATGCTTCCGAATCTGTGACCGTTACCGATGCGCCTCCGCAGGTAGACACCACGACCGGAACATTGTCGCAAGTGATCGGCGAACAACGCGTAAATGATCTCCCGCTAAACGGCCGCAACGCCGCAGCTCTCACGACCCTGGTTCCCGGTGTCGTTACGGCATCCGATCTCAATATCAATCAGGGTCCTACCAAGACTTTTCCCACTGTAGCGGCGGTGACGGTGAATGGTACTCGCCCTAACCAGCTGAACTACATGCTGGACGGCGGCAATAACGTTGACGAATACACGGACGTAAACGCTCCGTTTCCTTTTCCTGACGTACTGCAGGAGTTCAGCGTTCAAACCAGCAACTACAACGCTGAGTATGGCCAGAACGCGGGCGGCGTGGTCAACATCATCACCCGGGGTGGCACCAATGCCTTCCATGGCGATGCGTTTGAGTATGTCCGCAATCGCGTCTTCAACGCGGCAAACTACTTCAGTTACCAGAATGGCGTCAAGACGCGGGACTTTTTGAAGCGCAACCAGTTTGGCGGAACACTGAACGGCCCTGTCTATATCCCCCACGTATATAACGGCCGAGACAAGACCTTCTTCTCATTCGGTGTTCAGGCTACTCGTTATCGCAACAATGCTATCGGCGGCACTGCCTTCCTTCCTACTCCCAGCGAACTAGGCGGCGCATTTACTGGGCTCTCAGCTCCTATTCAGAATCCATTTACCCATGAAACATATCCTTGCACCCCGACGGGCACAACCTTCACTTGCCAGGTCAACCCAAGCGATTACAACAGCTCGTCGTTGGCTCTGCTCAAGTTCCTGCCTTCCGTCACCGATGGAGGGAACGGCACCTATCAATTCTTCAAACCGTCGATTCAGAACTATATCGAGTACACAGGCAGGGTAGACCAGATTATAGATTCCAAGGATCGTCTCTCCTTCCGCTATTTTTATGACAAGTACGATCAGGCTGGCGTGCTCGATACGACTGACCTGCTTACGTATTCCGATCAAGCGACCATTGTCTATCACAATGCACTCGTGAGTGAGACGCACACCTTCAGCCCCAACATGCTGAATAACCTGATCGTGAGCTATCAGATAGAGAATGCGTCCCGCGGTCCGCTGCCGGGAGCTCCAAACGTAAATGATTTCGGCGTGAATGTGTGGCAGCCTGCGTTCAAGCAGATCAATCAGATTCAGGTTATTAACTTCTTCACCATCGGTGATAACCCCGCCGCAACATTTCGTCGCAATAACTACACTCTAGGCGATGATTTCCATTGGGTGCTGGGGAGCCACACGCTGGGTTTCGGTGTGCACGTGGAACTCTCAAAAGTGGATGTGGATAATCAGTTCCAGCAGCCTGGCGTCTTCCAATTCAACAGCAGTACTACCAATCCAAGCCCAATAGCAGACTTCCTGCTTGGCGGCCTAACCGCTTTTCAGCAAGCTTCCGGACAGTTCTTCAACAATCGCTATCATCCGACCGGATACTACGCTCAGGATAGCTGGAAGATTTCTCCTCGATTCACGTTGAACTACGGTGTGAGATATGAGCCGTTTTCCCCGCAGCATGAAAAACTTGACCGAGAAGGCATGTTCAGCCCGACCGCCTGGGCGGCCGGACAAATCTCGACAACGCACCCAACCGCGCTTGCTGGATTGTTGTTTCCAGGCGACCAGGGTTTTGTGAACAATATGCTCCATCCGGTCTATACGCACATCATGCCGCGTATCGGATTCGCGTGGGACGTTTTTGGAACAGGCAAGACCAGTCTTCGTGGAGGCATCGGGCAGTTTTATGAGACGCGTCTGCCCGGCGTCTATAACAATATCTTCTCTAACTCGGTTCCCTATGTTGCATCGGTGAATGCCACATTCACAGGAACAGCGCTGGCAAACTTTTCCAACCCATACGCAAGCATCGCTGGTGGAAATATATTCCCGGCCCCGCAGCCGCCGCCGGCAAACTACTTCACAACGGCGAATTATCAGACGACGAGCCTGGCCACCTTCTTTCCTGATAAGTGGCGCGTACCAGTTACTTATTCCTGGAACCTGGCTTTGGAGCAGCAGATTACGAATACCATGTCGTCTCGCATCGCCTATGTGGGTTCCCAAAGCGAACATCAGTCGAATCCGGTTGACATTAACCCTCTCTTCAATCAAGGTTCGAACGTCGGGAAGCCCGTCTACTATTCCACCAACAATCAGCAGAACTATCAGAATCCACTATCCGGCGCCCAGACACCGCTGGCTGTTGCCGATACCGGAGGGAACGCGAGCTACCATTCCCTTCAGGCTTCGTTGCAGGAGCGTGTTGCCAATGGCTTGACGGCATTCCTCAATTACACCTGGTCAAAGGCTACCGATAACAACACCTTCGGTTCGAATGAGGGCGGTACGGTTCCGGGTTCTTCTTACGTGCTTCCGGTCTATGAGCCTAACTTCAAGCGGCTTGATTCCGGTCCGTCGGATTACGACCACCGCAATGTTCTGACGGTTTCCTACGTCTGGATGTTGCCGAAGATGAAAGATGGCAATCCTGCGCTCCGATATGTAGTGAATGGATGGCAGACCAACGGTATCTTCAGCTTCAGGAGTGGAGATCCACTGACAGTAACCGGCGTCGCAAACAACTCCGGTACGAACCTGGGCCGGGATCGTGCGGTCTGGAATGGTCAGGATCCTTATGGTGGACAGGCCTGCAGCCCCACTGCGGTTTGCAAATCGTGGCTGAATCCAGAGGCGTTCTCATCCAATCCGAAGTACACGGCGAATCTTCCCCTCTCCTATGGAAACATCGTGAAGGGTAGCTTTGTTGGGCCGCAGTTCGCGTCGTGGGATGTCAGCGCAATACGCAGCTTCTCACTTCACGAGTCTGTGGATCTACAGTTTCGAGCAGAGTTCTTCAACGTGCTGAACCACACGAACTTCGGTGATCCGCAACAAACCCAGACGAACGCAGCATTCGGCACCATCACTTCAACCAATGGCGATCCTCGCATTGGACAGTTGAGCCTCAAGCTGCTTTTCTAACTATAGAAAACCCTGGCCGGGGCAGAGCAAAACGCTCTCCCCGGCCAATTTCTTTTTAAAACAATCTTCATGGAGGATCGACTTGGCTCAGAAGAGCTTGCACAGAGCCTTGGGCGTTGCGGTATTTGCGGGATGTATGGCCATCAGCGACTTCCTGAGCGGCCAACAGGTTGCCGATGAACACTGGGTTGGAACATGGGCGTCTGCTCAGATGCTCGACGATGTTTCAGATATTCGGCTGGACGACTCGTCTGCTGTTACGGTGCGGGAAACGGTCCATGTATCCGCTGGGGGTTCACGTGTGCGGATTCACTTATCGAATGCATTCGGCAGTGAGCCTTTGATTATCGAGGCCGTGCATCTCGCCAAGCCGACATCTGTGGCCGACTGCCGTATCGATCCCGAGACAGATAAGCTGGTAACTTTCTCAGGCAAAAGTGCCGTTATTATTCCTGCCGGTGCCGAGTACTTCTCTGACCCGATGGACTATCCCCTGGAAGCGCTTTCGGGCCTGACCGTGACGATGTATCTTCATGCTCCGCCGGGACACCAGACAGGCCATACCAGCTCTCTTACGACATCGTGTGTTAGCGGTCAGAATCTAGTTACAGCGGTAGATATGCCCGCAAGTAAGAAGGTGCTGCACTGGTTCTATCTCGCCGGTATCGATGTACTGCGTCCTTCCGAGGCGGTAGCAGTCGTTACCATCGGTGATTCCATCACCGACGGTGGCAACTCGACAGTCAATGGCAACGCGCGCTGGCCTGACGTGCTCGCTGCCCGGCTGCAGGCTGATCCCGCGACGCGACGGTGGAGCGTTCTGAACGCCGGGATCAGCGGCGATCGCGTGTTGACCAACAACATCGGCCCGAATGCGCTCGCACGGTGGGATCGCGATGTGACGAGCCAGGCCGGTGTTCGTGCGGTGATCGTGCTGATAGGCGTCAACGACCTGGGTGGCTGGACCATCAACGCTCCGCTTTCGAGACAAGAGCACCAGGACCATGTGGCTCAGCTCATTGCCGCGTATGAGCAGATGATCGCCCGCGGCCATACCAGAGGGCTCAAAGTAATTGGAGCGACGATCCTCGGCTACTCCGGCTCCGTACACTATCATCCCGACGCCGAAAATGAACGAGACAGGGAGAGCGTGAACGATTGGATCCGGCAACCCGGACATTTCGACGGAGTCATCGATTACGACAAGCTAACGACGGATCCCTCACAGCCGGGGCGGATGAAAGCGGAGATCGACTCAGGGGATCATCTGCATCCCAGTACCGCTGGACACAAGGTGATGGGAGATTCGATCCCTCTGAGTCTCTTCAAGTGACAGAAGCCGAAACTTAATGCACTAGAACCGCTCATCTTCAACGCTGGCCTCTACCCGGTCCTGGATGCCTCGACTGCCGAAGGTGCGGAAGTCGCGCACATTGCGCAACGCGTATGCAAGCGAGTTTCGGGCTACGCGAACGCGGAAAATATCGAGACCGTCGACATCTTCGGCCCAGAATGCCGGACGCTCATCCGGCTTCTCGGTTGCGATCTCAATGTTGCTCAACTCGAGATTCCGCGCATGGCGCAGAAAGAACCCACTTGCCGGAAGCGTCCCGAACATGCTCGCTTCAGGATATTTCGCGGCAGCGTCAGGCGGCTGAATGGCTGCCCATTCCTTGCTGCCTCCTCCGCTCTGATGCAGGTAAAGATCGCTGATCTTGATGTCCTCGACGGGTGCGCCGGATACCCCAGCGATGATCGATGGATATTCCGCAACCGCGCCTGTGCTGACAATATTCGAGATAATGACGCGGCGCAGGATGCCGGGCGCTACTCCCTTGGGGCCGCGCATGCGTGTGCCTAGACGTAGAAACAGCGGAGAGTGGACCACATCGCGCATGGTCAGATTTGATACTGTAATATCTTCGATCTGCGCTCCATCTACCGTCTCAAGGGCGAGACCGCGGCAGCTGTCAAAGACGCAGTTCGAAATAGTGATGTTTTTGAAACCACCGTTTGACTCCGTGCCGCATTTGATACGTCCAACAGCTTTGCGTTCCTGTGAGTACGTTTCGCGCTTCCATGTACCGTCAAGCATCGTGCCGTACTTATAGGCTCCGGTTACATAGCAGTTCGTGATAGTCACATTCTCGGTCGTGCGCGCATAGCCAAGGGCAAAGGAACTCTTTGGACAGATGCCGTCATCCCAGGGTGAATTCACCGCGCAGTTCGACACGCGCACATTACGGCAGCAGTAGATATCGATTCCATCGCGGTTTGTGTCGCTCTTTAGCCCATCAATCAGGACGTTAACGACACTGGTAAGCAGAATGCCGAAGTGGCCTCACATAAGGCTGTCTTCATCTCG
>JAATFH010000059.1 GCA_015655315.1 Terriglobales bacterium | reverse complement strand
TGGCCACAGCTGATCCTCAGGCACAAATTTACGCAGACTGCTGATATTCGGAATGGCCGGGCCAGGACTCGTCTCCGTATTGAAGCCATAGCCGCCACCGTGCTTGTCTTTGTCCACATACCAGTACGACGGAGCCACATAGTCGTACGGTCCGCTCATCTTTACACCGCTATTCCCGCTCACAGTGGTCGGCGTTGCCGACGCGGAAGATAGAGTTGGATTCGGCCAGTGCGTCTGTGCCTCCACATCCAGATACATCTGCTCCACATCGGCCGGTGGCGGATTATCGCTGCCATTCAGCCAGACCAGCAAGCTGGCATGGTGGCGAATCCGGAGCATCTGCGACTGCAACGACGCCTTCGCCACCTGGTAATTCTCCGGCGTCCAATCCTTCCAGTGCTCCCACTGGTCGCAGCAGCACCAGCCCAGCATCACCAGAACTCCCTGCTCATCGGCGAGCTGAAAAAAGTCATCCGTCTCCAGCTTGCCTTCCAGTCGAATCGTGTTCAGGTGCATGTCGCGCACCAACAGGAACTGGTCGCGCAGTTTCTTCGGGTCTTCGCGCAGCAGCATGTCCTGCGACCATCCCGCGCCGCGAATCAGAATCGGCTTGCCGTTCACGCGGAACAGCCGATAGCCCTTGTCCGTATACTCCGATGTGATCTCCCGAACGCCGAACTTTACTGACTGCTCATCCGAAACTTTGCCCGCCTCCGAGAAGTGCAGCGCAAGAGTCTCAAGGTGCGGCGCTCCCATCTGATAAGGCCACCAGACGGCAGGATTCTTGATCTGTAGCTGCTTGTATGTCTCCGGATCGAAGACAACCGTCTTATCCTCGTGGGGTGCAAGATCGACCGGCTGCTCAATGCGAATTCCGGCGACGGTGCCCGCGACAATCCCGTGCACACTCTTATCCGTTGCGTTGTGCAGCTCCGCATACACGGTCAAATCAGCCTGTTTCAATGACGCATTCGTGAAATGCGTCACGGCCATCGGAGACCGCAACGCGACCGGCCCGCTCGTTACCAGATCGACCGCGCCCCACAAACCCATGTCCTTGTCTGGCGGGCAAGGGTTCCAGTCCACCCAGTTGATGCCCAGGTCTTTCTCGGTAGGAGCGAAGGTTTCGACCGCGACTACGTTTGGCTTGCCCACGACAAGATCGTTCGTAACGTCGAACTCATAGGTGCGGTACGCACCTGCCACCTGCGACGAGTCCGCAATACGCTTGCCGTTGATCCAGATATTGGCGCGATAGTTGATGCCCTTGAAGCGCAGCCACAGCGTCCGCCCTTTCTCCGAGGCGGGAACGGTAAACTCCTTGCGATACCACCAGCCGCAGCGGTACGGGCTGTCGTCCGGCATGGGCAGATCGGCAAAGTTATGTCCGAGCGGATAGTTCGCTCCTGGGATATCGCGCAGGTTTGTGCCGAAATACGGATCTTTATAAGTGCCCGCAGCCACCTGAACCGTCAGTACCGTCGCCGGCACAGTGGTCGCATACCAACTCTCGGGGCTGTAGACCGCCGTTGAAATGGTCTCGCCTTTCGTCTGCAGCTTGCAGGCCGACTGCACCTTCCATCCCTCGTGAAGGGCCATCGCAGAAGTAGCGTCTGCATGCGCCGCCGGGAAAAATGTTGAACCGAGAACCAGGGCGGCAAAGCAACAGGCCAGCTTTCGCAACATGCAGATACTTCCCTCCAGACACTGTCTTGGTTAGAAATTGAATTTTAGGTCTCAGCTGCACGATTCGCGGCTCATCCGCGCCCCGTATATTGCTCCGTCATTCATGGTTTCGTCGACTCCAGCATAACTGGTGCGATTCTCGCCACATTATTGAAACGTTTGAATATTGGAAATATAGTTTGCCGATCCCGTTGTCAAGCAGAAAATAAACGCTATGAGGAACGCTTGTACGATCGCGTCGAATCGCGAACGACCACGGAAGGAGGCAAAAGCCGCAGAACAGGTGTCGGCGCGGGCGCTTCTTCCTCCCGCTCCACCGCCTTCAGCACCCATTCGGCGCCGATCGCACCCATCTCTTCCATCGGCTGGCAGATCGTCGTAATCGCCGGAGTACTCAGAGCGGCAGGCGGGACGCCATCGAAGCCAATCACCGAGCAATCATCGGGAACACGTACCCCGGCATGTGTCAACGAACGCAGCCCTCCCAGAGCGGTGAGATCGTCAAACGCCATGAGCGCCGTAAACTTACGCCGCGCGTGAATCAACTCGGCCGTCAATTCCACACCGCCGTCGAATCCCGAGCTTGCATCCAGCATCTCCGGCAACTGGCGAATCAATTTCGGCTCCAGCACCAGCCCATGTTCTGCGGCAAATTTTTCAATGCCGCGCCAGCGGGTCGCGCTGTCATGCAGACTCTCGGGTCCGCGAATGAATGCAATCTTTCGATGGCCCAACTGATACAGGTGATCGAGCCCGGCATAGGCTCCGGCTGCGTTGTCCACCAGCACGGAACTGATGCGGCTTGGCGTCAGATCGCGGCCAATCACGACCGTCGGAATATTGTGCTTCTCCATGTCCGCCAGCAGATCGGTCTCGGCGAAAAGCCAGTTCGCCACCACGATCAGCCCCTCCACGCGCCTGTCCAGAAGCATTTCCAGATACCCCTCGAACTGCTTCCGCTCGTTGTGAGCGTCCATGATGATGGGCAGGTATTTGGTCGGATGCAGCGTCTTCTCAATGCCGCGCAGGATCAGCGTGCAGAAGGGATCGGAGATGTCGAAGATCATCACACCGATGGTGTGGCTGCGCCTGCTTCGCAGCGAACGGGCAAAGGCGTCGGGCCGGTAGCCCAACGCCAGCGCCGTCTTGCGAATACGTTCTTTGGTGGTGGCCGCAACATAGCGCGAGAGCGGCGCCTCGTTCAGCACGATGGATACAGTGGAGGCAGAAAAGCCGCTCTTGCGTGCCACATCGAGAATCGTTACGCGGTTACCTGCCTGCTTGCGGCCTGCCAAAACGGTTCGTCCTTAAAAATGAAAGTGCGTGTGAATCACAAAGCATAGCACCCGCACCCATTCTTCAGAAAAACCCCGCGACTTCCGGCAAAATTAGACCGTCTCCGCAGGCGCGGCCCGAATTGCGATTTCCACCGTCTGGCTTCCCAGCCTGGGATGCTTCGCCGTCAGCCGCACCGTGCCCGCCTCTTCCTTCGCGCGAACCCACACCGCACCTGTGCCGCCTATCAAACCAAACGGATTGTCGCCGATCAACTCCGCCGGGCCCTCGAGCGTGAGCACGACAGGATCATTGGCAAAAGGACGGATCGCATCGAATTCATCGGTCACACGCAGGACGACCCGCGTTGTATCGGCCCCATCACCATTCAATTCATGATCGTCCGCGGCAATGGAAAACTTCTGATCCACACCCAGCCCGGAAAGAGTCTTCGACGCCACCTGTTTGCCGTTTATATAACCATCAATGCGCAGGTCGCCCCACTTCATATCCTCATACTTCGTTAAGTCCACGCTGAACGGCGCATACTTCAAATGATCGAACTGCGTGCGATCCGGATCAGCTTCAGCAAACTGCTTCCACTCGCCCATGTTTTTCACGGACAGCTTCAGGTGATCGCAATTCGAGCAAATCATCGCAACGGTAAAGTGAATCGACTCGTCGCCCGCAGCCCAGTGAAACGCTGGTTCCAGCACAATCTCTTCATCCGGATCGCACTGCGACTTGTAGAACCCGGCAGCAACCTTCGGCTCGCGGAACATATCCAGCACGCCGTGATAGCAGATGCGGTCGCCCGAGCCAAAATCGGAGTGCGTGTTGTAGTCGAAAGCGCACCATGCAATGCCGCCTGCATACTGCGCATTCGACGCCAGCTGATTGTGCACGCGAGCATGGCGGATCGTGTGCTCGCGCTGCCGCTCGTTCGCGTCAATCGTCTTCGTCGGATACGTGTGCCCCACAAACTCCGTGTTCAGGTAGCGCGGATGGTTCGGCGGCTTCAGCGGCCATCCGAAATCGTTCATCGTGAACACATCTTCCAGAAACTCCGATTCCTGAAAATAGCGAATGCCGCCTGTCTGACGTGTTGGATCGAGCTTGTGCGCCATCGCATTCGTGCGCACATAGAAATCGTGATTGTCGCGTGACTCGTTGATACGCACGCCCCACAGCACAATCGAGGGATGGTTCCAGTCGCGCCGTATCATGCGGCTCACGTTATCGACGGAAATATCCTGCCACGCCAGATCGCCGATGTGCTGCCAGCCCGGAATCTCTTCGAGCACCAGCAACCCGTATTCATCGCATGCATCGAGAAAATGCCGTGACTGCGGGTAGTGCGACGTGCGCACGATATTGCAGTGGAATTGCTTGCACAGGATGTAAGCGTCGTGCCGCTGCACGCGCCCCGGCATCGCCTGCCCTACAAACGGAAACGTTTGGTGCCGATCCAGCCCACGCAGCTTGATGACCTTGCCATTCAATGCAAATCCGTGATCGGTAAACTGCGCGTCGCGAAACCCAATGCGCCGCGTATCCTCATCGACAACCTGCGAACCGCGCAGCAAACGCACCTTCACGGTATACAGCTTCGGACTCTTCAAGTCCCAAAGCTCAATACCATTCAGCTTGCCGAATGCAACCATGTGACTCGCAGGTTCAGCCGCGGCCACCGACGCCGGAACTTTCTGCGTAGCCTTCGCAACCGTTCTGTCACCATCGAGCAGCGTCGCCTCCAGCGTCAGCGCCTCGTGCGATGCTTCCAGATGCTGCACAAAGCACTGCACATCGAGCGATGGACTTCCACTCAGCACGTCCTTGGGTTGCGCAAAAATATTTTCGATAAACGTCGCCGGCACCACGCGCAGCGACACCTCGCGATAGATCCCGCCAAAGGTCAGATAATCGATCTGGTATCCGAACGGAGGAATATCCGGCCGCTCCGTCGAATCCACATCGACGGCAAGCACGTTGTCCCCGTCGAAGTTCAAATGCTGCGTCAACTCAAAAGAAAATGGCGTGTAACCACCTTTGTACTCGCCCAGTTTCTGTCCGTTCATCCACACCGTCGAAGCCGTCATCACGCCTTCAAAATCGACGAAGACACGCTTTCCCTTCGCCTCCGCAGGCAAACGAAACTTCCTGCGATACAGCGAAACAAATTCATAATCCTTGTCGTCGAAACCATGCCACGGCAGAGGCACATTCGTATGCGGCACCACCACGCGATCGAACTTCGAATCATCGAACGCCGACTCGTGGCCGCCTTCTACAAACTTCGGGCTGTATCGCCAGCCCCGATTCATCGCCAGCACCATCCGCCCGCCCGCACCTTGCTCTTCAGCAAACATCTTGCCGCGCACCGCCGCTCCCGCAAGCAGCGCGCCGCTCGTCTTCATAAAATCACGTCTATCCATAAATCCTGCTCCCACAAAATGAAACCGTTTTCAAACAACAAAACAATACACGATTCACTCACCAAGCGCTAAGAACGACTTTGCACAATCGAACCGGATCGAATCGTGATCACTTCTTTTCAGTTTCGGCCATGAATTTGACCAGCTCATCTTTCCAGACAGCAGCCAGGGTGTGTGTTCCATGGCCTCGTGTGGCGTCGGTGATAGGCAGGAGAATGAATTTGGTTTTAGGCATTTTCGGAAGCGCACGCGCGTTGATGATCTGCTCAGCGAGCTCTGGCGGATTGATAAAGTCGTCGGCCGAATTGATCCAGAGAGCGTGCGCCACGATCGCGGAAAGCCTGGGCTCAGGATTGTAATTGCGCGAAGCGTTCACATAGTAAATAAGATCATTGGCGTCTGTATGAGGAATCGTGCGAGCCATGTAATCGTCGACGTATTTTTCTGCCTGTGCCCTCGTCGGATAGTTCTTCTGCATCTGCAAAGGCGCGGAACCCATAATGAGGAGCATCGCTTCCGCGCCGCGCAGACCCTCTGCCGGAGGAGTTGTGTACTCGCCGTTCTTCCATGCGGGATCGTCTTTGACGCTTTCGATGGCAATGTAGCGAGTCATGCGGTTGCGGCCAGCAAGCTCAACCGGATAGCACGCGAAGGGCGCAAGAGCATCCATGAACTGCGGGTAGGTTTCGCCCCACACCCACGACTGCATGCAGCCCATGGATGTTCCGAGTATGAGGCGAAGATGGTCAACGTGCATGCCCTCGGTCAACATCATGTATTGAGAGCGGACCATGTCGTCGTAATCGTACTGTGGGAACTTCATATGAAGGCCATCGGAGGGCTTGGAGGAATTGCCGTGACCGATGTCATCGGGGAGGATGAGGAAATACTTCGTGATATCAAAGGGTGCGCCGGGGCCGAAGAGCACGTCCGAAAAAACAGGATTCATCAGTGTATGGCGATCCCCTCCCGTGCCGTGGAGCAGAAGGATCGCATTGTCGACATGGCCGTCGGCTCCACGGTGAAGCTGGCCGAGAGTGAGGTAATGCAAGTCAAGTTCGGGAAGCGTTTCGCCCGTACCGAAGCGGAAATTCTTAATCACATACACGTTATCTTTAGTGGGCCACTTCGAGACACGCGGGTTCTGCGCTGTCGCGCCAAGTGTGAAGGAAAGAATAAGGCAGGCGATGGCTGCTATACGCATAGTTCGATTTTCCTCGCACGGGATGCTTTTGACTCGAATCGAAGCCGGGAAAAACAACTCAGCTTCCATCACGTTACAATGAATTTCGCTCACTCAAACAGCAGCAGGATTTATAAGTGCTCATCCAGCCAAGCCCCATCGCACCCCTTTTGTTCTCCAAAGCTAAAAAAAGACCGCGCCACACAGTATTGAGGATAGCGAGCAAAGTCACATCGTGCCTGCTGCAGGCACTTCTCGCCGCCCAACTCTTCGCGCAGGCGCACAGCGCGGCTTCGCCGCCTCCTGCAGGAATCAAAATGCGCGTCTGCAAAGATCGCGTTGTCCCTCAGCTTGTCGACGTAACAAAGAAGTCCGGCATCACCTTCACGCATCTCTCGGCGCCCGAAAAGAAATACATCGTCGAATCGATGAGCGGAGGCGTCCTCATCATCGACTACGATCGCGACGGATGGCCGGACATCTATTTCACCAATGCGCCCACCGTCGATATGGCCCTCAAAGGCGAAAAAGCCCGCAGCGCGCTCTACCACAACAATCATGATGGCACCTTCACCGACGTCTCCGACAAGGCCGGCATCGCTACTCCCGGCTTCGCCATGGGCGGAGCGGTCGGCGACTACAACAACGACGGATGGCCCGACATCTACGTCACCTGCCTTGGCGGCAACGTTCTCTACAAGAACAACGGCAACGGCACTTTCACCGATGTGACGAAGCAATCCGGAGTCGCCGACGGCCGCTGGTCAACGGGCGCAGCCTTCGGAGATTACGATGGCGACGGATTTGTCGACCTCATGGTTACAAATTACGTGGATTTCAAACTCTCCGATCTTCCCGGCTTCGGCAGCAAGCCCACCTGCAAATATCGCGGCATCGACGTGCAGTGCGGCCCGCGCGGCTTGAAAGGGGCGGGAGACTCTCTCTTCCACAACAACGGCGACGGCACTTTCACCGATGTCTCCAAAGCTGCTGGCGTCAACGACCCGGATGGCTACTATGGTCTGGGCGTCGTCTGGTCCGACTTCAACAACACAGGCCGTCCCGACATCTACGTCGCCAACGATTCCACGCCCAACTTCCTCTATAAAAATGAGGGCAAGGGCAGGTTCACCGAGATTGGCCTAGAATCCGGCACCGCCGTCAGCAATGACGGCTCCGAGCAGGGCTCGATGGGCGTAGCCGTCGCCGACTACAACCACACGGGACGCTTCTCGCTCTACGTAACGAATTTCGTTGATGAAAATAATGTCCTCTATCAGAACCTGGGGAACTACGACTTCCGCGAAGTCTCCTATGAGGCTGGAGTCGGCCTTGACACCCTCCCCTATGTGAAATGGGGCGACGCTTTCGTCGATCTCGACAACGACGGATGGGAAGACCTCATCGCGGTCAACGGCCAGGTCTATCCGCAGGTAGATACTCTGCCCTCAGGAGCGCGCTACCGCCAGCCCAAAAATCTTTTCATGAATGAGCGCAATGGCAACTTCTGCGAAGCCACCCGGCAGGCTGGCCCCGCCATCGATGAGCCGCGCGTCAGCCGTGGCCTCGCCGTCGCCGATCTCGATAATGACGGCAACGTGGACATCGTCGTCTCCGACATCGACGGCTCGCCCATGATTCTGCACAACAACGGCATCCCCGGCTCACACTGGGTCAGCTTCGAGCTGGCTGGAACGAAGAGCAACCGCCTCGCCCTCGGCGCCCGCGTCACGCTCACTGCCGGAGGCATAACGCAGACCGACGAGATCCGCAGCGGCGGCAGTTACATTTCACAAAATGATCTTCGCCTGCACTTTGGTCTCGCCGTCGCAACCAGGATCGATTCGGTCGAAATCCGCTGGCCTTCAGGCGCGGTAGAGAAGCTGACGAACCTGCCTGCCGATCGTTTCTATCCGGTTCTGGAAGGCTCGGGAGTCGTGAATCCGGAAAAGATTTGGCCAACCCGGCACTAATTTCACTGGTAAAAATTACGGATAGTCTTTTTGCTGCTGACATCACAATCCGCAGAAACAGCGCCTCTCTCAGGCATCTCAGCTCCGCTTTATGGCATCACAGGTCGTCGCTCACGACGACCTGTAAAGACCTTTTCCGGACCCATCCTCGTCCGACGACAAAAAATAAATAATCAAACGCTTAAGTAGACGAGTTTCTTACCCTTCTAAACAAAGTTCTTTCGCGTAAAACTCATGAAATCGATTACATACTTCTGTGAGTTTATAAAATCATCAGAGAACTGGCCGCCACATAATAAATCGATTTATTTAAAGATAAACGCGTGCGTTAGGCCCCAAAAACCATCTGCTCCGTCGAAATTCAAGCCGGCCTCGCGACTCTTCTCTTGACAATCGAAAACTCCAACGAGCTTAATAGTCAACGCAGGGAAATCGATCCCTCAACAACGGTACTCAAACCGTTTACTAAACGGGATTATTCTTAGCGGATTTATTTTTACGAGCGATTTCAGAGACTGAAATTCGAATGCACGTTGAAACGATAAGACTGTCTACAAGTATAGACAAGTTAACAACTTAAGCCCAGACCCCGCCCTAACCCGGACGGGAGCAAGCTTTTTTGACGTAATCAGGAGGCAAATCTAAAGATGAAACGATCACGTGTGCTTGTTGTGTTGATCGCCTTCGCCGCAACTCTTCTGCTGTGGCATCCGGCCAATGCACAAAAGATCACCGGCACTATTACTGGCACGGTTTCTGACGCGAGCGGCGCAGCCGTTCCCGGCGCGACTGTAACCGTCACCAACACAGGAACGAACAAAGTCTACACCGTCACTACCGATGCCCAGGGCGGCTATACTGTAGCCGAACTTCCCGAATCCACCTACCAAGTGGAAGTGAAGGCCGATGGATTCCAGAACTCCATCACCAAGGGCGCCGTGGTCCACGTCGCCACTACCACCAACATCAATGCGCAGTTGCAGCTCGGCAGCGTCAGCCAGTCGGTCACCGTCGAAGCCAACGCCATCCAGGTGCAGACCGATAGCTCCGCGCTCGGCGCCGTCGTCGACAGCCGCCAGGTCAAGGAGCTTCCGCTCAATGGCCGCAACTTCGTCGAGCTCACGCAATTGCAGCCCGGCGTTTCAGCGGCAAACGGCTTCGTCAACACAGGCAAGGGACTCAACGGCGGCGTGGATATGTCGATCAACGGCAACCCCACCACCAACAACCTCTTCCTCGTTGATGGCGTCAACAATAACGATGTAGGCTCCAACCGCACCATCCTCATCTACCCGTCGAACGAAGCCATCGCCGAGTTCAAGATGCTGCTCAACAGCTACGGCCCGGAATACGGCCAGGCTTCCGGCGGCATCATCAGCATCGTCACCCGCAGCGGCAGCAACCAGTTCCACGGCAGCGCTTTCTATAACGGACGCAACAACGCGCTCGACTCCTACACCTTCTTCTCCGCACCCAATGCGGGCAAAGGCTTACCCCTCAACGGCAAGGATAAGGAGCGCCGCAACGACTGGGGCTACTCCATCGGCGGTCCCATCAAGCGCGACAAGCTCTTCGGCTTCTTCAGCGAGGAATGGAACCACGAGATCAAGGGCCGTCAGGTCAGCGCCTGCGTTCCCACAGAGGCAGAACGCGCCGGTGATTTCTCGACCCTGGGTTGCAACACCGCCAACTTACCCGACTTCAGCGAAGTTCCCGCGTCCGACCTCGCCGGCCCGCATACTCTGAACGCAGTCGACCCGTCGACAGCGACCATGCTGCAGATGCTGCCTCTGCCCAACACGCAGAACGGCGCGCTCAACTCTAACGGTCAGAACTGGTCTTCCTCGCTCCCCACCGGCCTCTTCTGGCGCGAGGAAAACGCTCGCATCGACTACGATCTGAACCACTCCAACCACATCATGGGCCGCTACACCCAGGACACCTGGAGCAACCCGGCCTTCAACGCCGGCTACTGGGGTGACACCGTTTACCCCGCGTTGAACAGCAGCTGGGCGCAGCCGTCCAAATCCATCACCGCCCACTGGACCTCGACACTCAGCAGCACGCTCGTCAACGACGCTGCCTTCAACTACTCCAACAACCGCATCAACATCACTGCGGGCGGCACCGATCCAGGCCTCCTCCCGCAAGTCTCCGCCGCCATTCCAACGCTCTACTCTGAATCGCTGAAGCACGCCCCTCAAGGCGTTCCATCGGTGAATTTCGGCTCTTACGGCGGCACCACTTCGCTGCAGGCGCCCTGGCAGAACCAGCTCGACATCTATAGCTTCCGTGACGATGTCTCCTGGATCAAAGGTCAGCACAGCCTCAAGTTCGGCGGCTTCCTCGGCTACAACAGCAAGGACGAGGACGTAAACAGCTCCACCGGCGAGCGTCCGACCATCGGCTCCGTCGCGACCGGCTCAGGCGGCATCGAGACCAACGACACCCTGGCCAATCTTGAATTGACCGGCAACGCCTTCAACATCAGCGAAACCTCCACCAACATTCGCGCCCAGCTCAGCTGGCGTGACTACGAATTCTATGCAGCCGATACCTGGAAGACGTCGCCGCATCTCACACTGAGCTACGGCGTGCGCTATTCGCTTCTGCTCGCGCCCTTCCAGCCCAACGACCAGATCACCAGCTTCCAGCCCTTTCTCTATGACCCGAGCAAGCCAACATCGGACGCCTGCAACGGTCTCTGGGTAGCTCCGGGCACCGATCCCTGCGGTGCCGCCAACAAGCAGTTCGGCACCGACTTCAGCAGCGGCACGCCCGGTCCGAACCGCTCGCTCGTCAAGAACGGCTATCACAACTTTGCTCCCCGCGTGGGCGTCATCTGGGACCCGACCGGTCTCGGAAAGACCGTCGTTCGCGCCGGAGCCGGCCAGTTCTACCAGCGTGAACGCGTTTCCCGCTACACCCTGGTTTCGAACGCACCGTTCGCACTCACCACCAACAACTACCCGCGTACCCTGGGTGGCGCAACACCCGCCAGCCTCTCCGGATCGGCCAGCCCGTCCGGCGGCGCTGACTCGAGTTCGATCCTTCCCAACTCCTGGCAGTGGAACCTCACCGTGGAGCAGGCCATCGGCTCGAACACCACCTTCCAGATCGGATACGTCGGCAATCGCGGCATCCATCTGACGGATGTCTATGACCTCAACAGCATTCCTCAGCAGAGCTGGACGGCTGCCACCTTTGCCAACAGCGGTACGGCAACGAACATCCTGCGGCCTTATGCTGCGGGTGGTAACAACGGCACGCTCACCTACTGGGCCCACAACGGTTCGTCCAACTACAACGGCCTTCAGGTCGTCGTAAAGAGCCGCATCGGCGACAAGCTCAACTGGGGCGCCGCCTACACCTGGTCGCATACCCTGGCAGACGTCATCATCGACGACTCCAGCGGCGGCATCGGTCAACAGGCCCGCACCTACTATCCGGATTCGCGCCTCGACTACGGTACCTCGAACGTCAACCGTCCGAATATGTTTGTCGCTAACGCAACCTACTACCTGCCCAAGCTGCAGGGAGCCAACGTCCTCGAACGCGGCGCTCTCGGCGGCTGGGAATTGACCGGCATCATCACCGCGCAGAACGGCAACAGCTTCAGCATCTACCAGGGTGCCCACGAAGCCAACCTGGTTGCTGGCGCAAACAGCCAGCTGAACCAGAACGGTGAGCTAGCCATGATCGGACTCACCGGCGGAAGCAATACGCTGCGGCCGCTTCTCACCGGACAAAGCTGCGTCTCCGGCCGCAGTTCAAATCAGGTCGCCAATCCCAACGCCTTCACTCTCATTGGTTACACGCTCGGCACGGTGCCCTCCAACATGGCGCCGCGCGGTGTCTGCGGCGGTCCTAACTTCAACAACACTGACTTCTCTGTCCGCAAGAACTGGGCATTCCGCGAAAAACTGAATATCCAGTTCACCATGGACTTCTTCAATCTCTTCAACCACCCCAACTTCAGCCCGGCCACGCAGAACCCGATTCAATCGATCAATTGCGGTGCGGCAGCCGGAACGGACCCAGTCACGGGTCACTCCCTTTACAACCCCTGCAGCGCGACGAACAACGTCGTCTCGGCACAGGACCTGACCCCTGGATTCGGCACGTCCACCAGTCTGCTGGGCACACCGGCGCGGCAACTCCAGTACGGACTGCACTTCAACTTCTAACCGCTCTCCTGAAGAGCACTTTACCGCGGCAGGTTCCGGATCTTCGGAACCTGCCGTTTTCTTTGAGACCTCGATGCTCTCTTCTATTCGCCTATGGCACCATAAAGAAGTGGCACCCTCCGCACGCCTCCTGCCGGTTATTTTTCTGGGATTTCTGATCGGGTTCCCAGCTTTCCAGCGCGGCAGCGCGCAAAGTTCCGCCGCTGCGACCCAGCAGCTTCAGAGCCTCATCGATGCAGAGCAGGCTGCCAAAGCCTCGGGAGATGCCGCACAGGTCGCCGACGCATCGCAGAAACTCACCGATGTCGCATCGCAGCAGCTATCGGCAACGACAGCCGCGCTCAAACACGCAGGCAACACCGCAGCGCAGACAAAGCAGCTTAAGACGCGCGAGCAGCAGCTCCGTCAGGTTTTGAGCCTTGCATTCAATGACTGGGGCACAGCCGAGGCCCGCCAGCAGCAGTACCAGCAGGCACTCAATCACTTTCAGCAGGCGGAAAAATGGGACCCGGCGACACCCGGCCTGATGCGCAACCTCGGC
>JAATFH010000243.1 GCA_015655315.1 Terriglobales bacterium | reverse complement strand
TTGAGCTGGGCGATGGCGCGCATGGCTCCGATCATGGCAGCGCCTCCGGCCATGTCGTACTTCATCTTCTCCATGTTGTCGCCGGGCTTGATGGAGATGCCTCCGGTGTCGAAGGTGATGCCCTTGCCGACCAGGCCGAGAACGGGGCCGTCAGCGGGCGCGTTCTCCGGCTCGTAGCGGATGACGATGAGCGCAGGTGGTTCTTCAGAACCCTGTGTGACGCTCCAGAAGGCTCCCATTTTGAGCTCATGGAGCTTTTCCGCGCCGAAAACCTCGCATTTCAGGCCAAATTCCTGCGACATTTCGGCTGCTTTTTGGCCTAAAATCGTCGGCGTGAGGCGGTTTCCCGGCTCGTTGACGAGGGTGCGGGTGAAGTTCTGCGATTCGCCGATGATGACGCCTTCGTTGAAGCCGGCTTCGGCGGCTTTCTGGGCGATGCTCGCAGGGGCCAGGACTGTCAGCGACTGGATGCTCTGGTCTTTGCGGTCGCTGCGGTAGGTGTCGGGGTCGAAGTCGGCGAGGATGGCTCCCTCGGCGACGGCGCGGGCGGTTGCGGCGGGGTCGAACCCGGTCGGGACCAGGATGGTCAGCTCGCGCAGCTTGCGCGGCTTGGCGAAGCGGACGGCGGTTCCGGATGCTTTGCGGACTTCGTGAGGCGTGGCTTTTGCGGTTTTGCCAAGTCCCACGATCAGCAGGCGCTTTGCCTTGAGGCCAGCAGGCGCATGCAGCAGGATAGTCTCGTTGCTGCCGCTGGCGAATTCGCCGGTCGTGAGGACGCTGGCAGCGGTTTTCTGAATGGCTTCTTCGTCGGTCAGGAGCGAGATTTCTGGTTTGGCGTCCTTGCCGATGGCTGCGTCGGTCGAGAAGACGACGAGGAGTTCGGTTTCTGTGGCGGCTGCGGGGCCGGTCTGGAGGGTGGTCTTCATATCTCCAGTGTAACCATTGCGCGGAGGCGATGCTTATTCCCCGGAACTTGTCAGGCTGCGTATCCGTCCATATCGTGTTTAGCAGTGGTTGTGCACCGGGTGAACCGATGATTTCGCGATGCCTTACCGGGATTCTGGCGGTTGTCATCTGGACAGCACTTTTCTTTTCCCCGGAACTGCCACGGACGCAGGCTCAGCAGACGCCGTCCCCGCAAGCTCCATATACATTTCGTACCGATACGCACATTGTCCTTACCGATGTCACGGTAACGGACGCGAAGGGCAAGCCGGTGCATGGATTGCATCAGTCGGATTTTCACCTCTTCGATAACAAAGAGCTGCAGGAGATTGCCTCGTTCGAAGAGCATACGGGCACTCCTGCCGCTACGCTGATTTCGGCGGCGAGCCCGGCCGGCGACTACAGCAATGACTACCTTCTGCACCTGCCGGCTGTTTTGAATATCGTGCTCATCGATATTTCCAACATCGACATGGCGGACCAGATGTATCTCTATCAGGAGCTGATGAAGTTTCTGCGTGAGCAACCGGTAGGACAGCCCCTGGCGATTTATCTGCGCGCCGGAGCAGGTTGTTTTCTGGTGCAGAACTTCACGTCGGATCGCAAGCTGCTGCTCGATGCCGTTCATAAGGCGATTCCGCGCTTTCCGCCGCTCAACCGGCAGTATCTGTTTGACTTCGATACCCTGCGGGATATCGCTGCTTCTCTGAGCCAGCTGCCTGGACGGAAGAATGTGCTCTGGTTTTCAGGCGGGTCGACGTTTTTTCTCCAACCGGATGCCGTTTCCGTGCAGAATGACGCAGCATGGCGCGACCTCTACGATCAGCTCGATCAGGAGCGCATTGCCATTTATCCGATCGATGCACGGGGACTCTTGGTGGCGGACCCGAGGGGGGCTATGGTGCTCGGCGCGCAGCACCTCATTATGAATAATCAGGCCAAGGCGACCGGCGGACAGGCCTTTTATAACAATAACGGCCTGTCGGAGATCACCGAGCACCTCTTAGATACCGACAGCAGCTTCTACACTCTGACCTACTCGCCTCACAACCTGCGCTTCGATAACAAATGGCACAAGATTCGTATCTCCGTGGGAGAGGGCACATATCGCCTCAGCTACAGAAGCGGATACTTCGCCGATGGCAGCCTTCGCGACGCGAAGAAGCCCTCGAATAACACCAGAACGCGTCT
>JAATFH010000402.1 GCA_015655315.1 Terriglobales bacterium | reverse complement strand
GAGAAGCCGCCCTTCGATCTGAAGCAGTATGGCGGCAGCCTCAGCGGTCCCATCAATAGGAAGCTGTCCTTCTTTTTTGACATCAATAAGCGAGATATCGGCAACGGCGCGGTTGTGAACGCTGTGACGCTCGATCCAACGACCCTGGCGATCGTCAACCCATATACTCAGGTCTTCAGCAGCCCTTTCCGCTTTCTACGCATAAGCCCACGAGTCGACTACAAGATCAGCGCGAAGCATTCCGTGATGCTTCGCTACGGCTATACCAAGAATGACTATGACCACTATGGCGTAGGCAGCTTCGATCTGGTCTCGCGAGGCGCCAACGCTCATCTCCGGGAGCATGCCGTGCAGGTCACCGAGACGGCCATCGTCAGTCCCAAGATCGTCAGCGAGACGCAGTTCCTCTTCCTTCACCAGTACCACACCCACCAGGCCGACTCCTCCGACCCCACTCTCGAAGTTGAGAATGCTTTCAGCGGCGGGGCGGATCCGGAGACGTTCTCAAGCTACCTCCACCATCACTATCAGGTACAGAACATCACGACGGTAGGTGAGAAGTCGCATACGATTCGCTTTGGAGTGCGCCTGCGTGCTGTGTCCATGGTGGACACCACATATGAGAACTTCGGAGGAACCTACACGTTCGGCGGGGCGTATGCGCCGGTTCTCGACAGCAACGATCAGCCCGTGGATCCGAACATCACCTGCGACCCTAACGTTCAAAATATGGCCGGTTGCACCACCATCAGCTCGATCGAGCAGTACCGTCGCACCCTGGTCTTCGACAAGAAAGGATTAAGTCCGGCGACGATCCGGCAATGGGGCGGTGGAGCGACACAGTTCTCGCTCAACGCCGGTCAGCCGGTTGCGAATGTGGGCGGAATCGATCTGGGACTTTTCGTCGGCGATGACTGGCGCATTCGTCCTAACCTCACCTTCAGCTATGGACTCCGGTTCGAGAGCCAAACAAACATCCACGATCATGCCGACTTCGCTCCTCGTATTGGGTTTGCGTGGAGCCCGAAGCTCTCCAAAGGCAAGTCGCCGCAATACGTGATCCGCGGTGGATTCGGCTTGTTCTACGACCGCTTCTCTGAGCTAAACGTAACGACCGCCCAGCGCTACAACGGAGTCGCGCAGCAACAGTATCTAATCTCGAATCCGGACTTCTACCCGGATATTCCGGCTCCTGCGACGCTCGCGCCGCTATCCCAGAGCCAGATTATTCAGACGATCAGCCCTTCGATGCGTGCGCCTTATCTCGTCCAGAGTGCGATCAGCCTCGAGAGACAGTTGCCGGGCAATACCTCTCTGTCCATCAACTACGTAAATTCCCATGGACTGCATCAGTTCCGGTCGCGCAACATCAATGCTCCGCTTCCGGGGACATACACCGGCGCGCCCGGCAGCGGCACCTTCCCCTACCCTGGAAAGGGACCTATCTATGAGATGGAGTCGAACGGACTCTTCAATCAAAATGAGCTGATCGTTAACGTGAATACCAGGGTCAACAAGAAGGTCTCCTTGTTCGGCGCTTACACGCTCAACTACGCGCGCAGCAATACGGATGGGTTGACCACGTTTCCGGCCAATCAATACGACCTGAAGGCGGAGTACGGACCCGCTGAGAACGATATCCGTCATCGCGGATCTCTCGGCGGCACGATTACTCCTCGATGGGGGCTGCAATTTAACCCCCTCATCGTTCTTCAGACCGGACCTCCGTTCAACATCATCACCAGCCAGGACATCTATGGGACCGGGTTGCTCAATGCACGGCCGGGCTTTGCGACGAATGCGTCTCAGGCGGGGGTGATCTCCACCCGCTATGGCCTGCTTGATCCCAACCCCGCTCCCGGCGAAACGATCGTTCCGCGGAACTATGGCAGAAGCCCCGGGCAGTTCGTAGTCAATCTTCGCGTGGGACGAGACTTCACCTTCGGACAGCACGAACAGATGTCGGGCAGCAAGGGATTCTTCAAGAGACCCTATACGCTCACCACAGGAGCTTCAGCGCGCAATCTGCTTAACCACCTCAATCCGGGACCGATCATCGGGAACATCAACTCGACCCTCTTCGATCAATCGAACGCCATCGCTGCAGGCACCGGGGCGTTCCAGAACAGCTCCAACAATCGCAGGCTCGAGTTCAATGTGCAACTGAGCTTTTGACAGAGTCGTGTCGACGAGAGCAATCGCCGGCTTGAGGGAGGCGATTCCACCATTCGAACAACTCTTCGTCCAGGCATGCTCTGATTGGGCGACGGGGTTTGGAAAGTGAGCGACGCATCCGATGCACACAGTCGCTTCAACAGCCTGACTGAGCCTGTCGATGACCAGGTCTCCAATGCCATCGCTCACAAATCTCAATGTCGCCTCGTCATTCGTGTCTGGTATCCGGGGGGGGGTCTAAGTGAGAGTCTAAAGAAGCTCACGTTAACGCCGATTATGATGGATTATGTCATCAGAACCCATCAGCCTCATACAGTGGGTCGGCCAGCACGAATACAAGGAAGCGGCGAAGGTCGCGGAGAAGTACGGACACGAAGTGCATCTGTATCACCGAGAGGTAGGCGGCAAGGACGAGGCCGAGATCGCGATCCGAGACTGGCTGAATGGGAACGCGAATGCGCAACACTGCTTTCTCGGAACCCATGGAGTTCGCGAAGAGGAAACGGGTGAAACTCTGGGGATCGGCGCGACCGGGGATCCGGAAACATTCGCCCTGTGGAGTGACGTCTGGCGATGGTTCGATCGTCGCCCATTATTTGAGGGTGGACTGTGGCTTGGAGCCTGTCGCTCCAGCGCCGCGGCTTCGGCTAACCGATCGCACCAGGGCTCATCGCTCGTTCAACTTGGGTGAGCATCGTCAAGACGGGTCTCTCTTAGTTGCTCGATGATTCGTGTAAGCTCGCTCAGAACGGTTGCGAAATCCCCGGAGAGGCAAAAGTCCTGGCATCTTGCTATCCTTCTCGACTCCTCGAACGCTTGGGCACTTTGGACGCGACCTTCAATGTGATTCACACGCGAAAGCTGGTTGTCGTGGCTCGCCAGCGTATCTAAGCCTACAGTAAGGATCTTTACATCAGAAGGTCTCGTCTTCAGGTCATATATCGCTTCGGTATGAACAGCGACAACTCCGATGTGACAATGAGATAAGTTGGCTATTTCGGATCTTGTGAATCCATATTCGGATCCCGCTTTCACGTACCGCCACAATGGGTCCGCTTGTGAACTGACTACAAATCTGTATTCGTCATTCTCTCCGTCCCGCTTTGGGCGAGTCGTGTATTGGCATAAGCGGGTAGCTGATCCCTGGCGATGTAGAGCGTCCGCAAGCGTGGTTTTACCACTACCGTGTGGCCCCATCAGTAGCACAACCGTTCGCACATTACACCTCGTCTCCGCTCGTTGCTTGAAACCCTGCTTCGAAGCATTCTCAAGCTCACCGCCACACTGAATTTCCTCATTTTAGGCCGATCGGAGTAGTTCGAGGGGAGACGAGAGGGGAGGCGAACCCTCTCTCGCCTCCCCAGACTAGGCAGCCTTCAATCGTGTTTGATTCGTGGCCCGAGGAGATTTGGGAAGCATCTCTCCGGCGACCTTCATCAACTCCAGCTTGCGCTCCGCGTCCTCAGTCTTCCCGGCGATCCAGGAGATGGCATTCGACATCCTCCACTGAGTATTTCCGGCGGGCAGATTGTATGTATCCGGAGAGTTGTACGCTTCGATCACTGCGTCGGTCTCCGACTTGAGCAGCAGCTTCCTCAACTCCTCCCTTGAGCGGACCGGATCAACCGCCGTGGCATTGGCCTGGCGAATTGTCTCCATGCGGCTATACAACGTATCAGTGTTCAACTGCGCTCCAATCACGTCCTTGAGAGCGCTCACGGTCGTTTCGGCATCGAGCCGGTATGTCTCCTCCGAGTACAGCATCGAATCATCCAGTCTGCGTCCAAGGTGGACCTGCCTCATCTGCTCCTCCGTAACGGCGAGGTTAGAACACCAGATGCGGAGAAGATAGGCGCGAATCGACAGCGCACCGTTTCCGAAGTCCGAGTTCTCAAGACTCAGACCATAGGCGACCATCTCACCAGGAATCGGCTCGTAGACCTCGGGCATGATTGCCTGGATAGCGATTTTGGTGTCTGTTACGTAGCCGTCGTACGGCATCGCCCCTTTCTCCTGAACGGCCTTCGCAAAAGCTTCGACGATCGGTCGGGAGTCGAGCCTGCGGAATCGATCCGACAGGAAGCCGCGAAGTTCTCCATGGATGGAGCGCAGGAGATATCGGTCCCTGGCATAGCGGTTGGAGAAGACCGTTTGCAGATTATGGGCAAGCAACTCCTTGGCCCAAAACTCGGGGGTGCTCTGCAGGCCATCGATGAACTTCATCGGTAACTCGACAGTGCTCGCCATCTGCCTTACCGCATGGCGATGGAGCGGCTGCCGAATCGTACCTTGGCGAGGGTCCACGTAGCGAATCTGTAGGCCGTTGCCATCTTCGGCATCGAAGGTGAAGTTGCCGCCAGTCTGAAGCCGATCCTGTGGTTGGTTGTTCATAACGTGGGCTATCACCTCGCCGGCTTTGGTACGGCCGCGAAGGATCAACTGTTCGAGTTTGCTTGCAGCGGCAGTCTTCGATTCCATGGTGAGTAACATGTAGTGTTCTCCTGATTTGGTTAGGTTGAGGTGAAGCTGGCGATTCTTCGATGGCCAATGGAAGAGGCCAGCAAGATTGCTGGCCTTGGGTCAGATCAGAGCAGTGGTGGTTTAGGAGTGGGTGTATCCATCCCACTCAATGCCGAGAGTCATGCCGCACCATCGCAGGATGATGTAACTGTCAGATCCCACACCGACCGGACGCGCGCGCCGCTTGAACTCCTCGAAACCTCCGGCTCCGTCAGCGTGCTGTTCAAACTTCAGCCATAGCGCGCGCAGTTGCTCCGGTGTGATTGTGAAACTCTCGATGCGTGGGTCGGAGCTCACGATGAGAAGTCGCTGATCGGTGTTGTCACTCGGCTGCTGACCGATCTTCGTCTCAATGTTGCCCATATCACTCCTTTCTTTGTTACGACATTGACGGTTCAGACAATTGCCCATATTTCGCGAAGCTGTCCGTTGCGCCCTTTGCGGTAAAGGCTCATATTGCCATGGTCGTTGATGTGGACTACCTCTCCGCTGTAGTCCTTCGGTACCGCGGCCAGATCAGATACTTTGAGTCCGTCGAACGCCTCTTCCCAGTCTTCGCGCAACCAAAATCCGTAGTCGGTGCCATCGCCGGAATGCGCTCCAAAATAGAAGTAAGGCGGCGCGTAATGTTCAAGGCAATCGAAAAGATTTTCAAGGTCAGTTCCGGCATCTTCGGAACCGAAGTAGTTTCTCCGCCTCATGCGACGGCGAATCCCCGAGATGAGCTTTCTATCTGATCGTTGTCTCGGACGCTGTGAGTCGAGAGTGCTGAGAAATGTCGGTAGCAGGTCCTCTTGCCGTGTGGTTCCATGTGAAATAGAGCCGAGATTATGGGGCGCGCGTGGGCGTCGTATCTTCATGACTTCCTCCTTTCATGTGCATCAGAGAAGGCTTCAAGTTCGGACAGCATTGCCCGGATCTTATGAGTGCCGAAGTCTGCTTCTGTAAATGGGTCTTTGGGGTTGCTTCCTGGAGGACGCTATTAACTTTCATCGCCGCTCCGCCTCATCACTCGTACAGCAGTGCTGTTGCATGTGACGGTATGCTATAGCTTGCGGTCGACAGTCATAAGATGGAGTGCATGTGAAGGTAGTAATAACGACGATTGGTTCTCTGGGCGATGTACATCCCTGCTTAGCCCTTGGTTTGGAGTTGAAGCAACGCGGACACGAGGTCGTAATCGCAACATCCGAGTTCTACCGCCCCAAGGTGATATCGACTGGTTTGGGCTTTCACTCGATCGGTCCCAAACATCTTTCGCCCGAAGATCCTGAACTGCTCAACAGCATTATGGATCTGAAGAATGGTCCCGAAAACTTCATCCGAAAGCTTCTCATGCCGCACATGCGAGGCGTGTATGACGATCTTCAGGAAGTGTGCAGGGATGCCCAATTTCTGATCACAGGAGAGCTTGTATTCGCGGCGCCTCTCGTCGCTGAACGGTTGGGTCTGCGCTGGGCATCCTGCGTTCTTTCTCCATGGCAATTTCTATCAGCACACGATCCATCAGTCATTGGCCCATTGCCGATATTCGCCCTTATCCGTGGAGCGGGAGCGACGGTCAATCGAGCGATGAAGGAGTTCGGTCGTAGGCAGACAAGGAGTTGGGCGGAGCCAATATATACATTACGGCGGGAATTGGGATTATCTGCTGGCCAACATCCCTTGTTTGAAGACAAGTGTTCTCCCTACCTCAATCTGGCGATGTTCTCTTCGGAATTCGCAAAACCGCAGACCGACTGGCCAAGTCATACCAAGACCACAGGATTCGCCCTTTATGATCGTCAACACCCGACCTCGGGGCTTACCGATGAGGTGCGGCGCTTTCTTCAAGACGGAGAACCGCCAATCGTTTTCACACTCGGCTCTACCGCAGTTATGAATCCGGGGAGTTTCTATGTAGAGGGCAAGAGGGCTGCCGAGCAGCTTGGCCGTCGATCGTTGTTGTTGACGGGCAAAGGAAACTCGGGAGTTTCCGGCTCGCGTGATCAGATGGTAACGGCCTATGCGCCCTACTCGGAAGTTTTCCCGTATGCGGCTGCAGTTGTGCATCAGGGCGGGATAGGAACCACCGCGCAGGCGATGAGAGCAGGATGTCCTCAGCTTATCGTTCCTCACGCGTTCGATCAGCCCGATCATGCAGCGCGAATCAAGCGGTTGGGACTTGGACTCGCTCTCAACAAGAGCCGATTCGATGCAACTCACGCTACACCGCAGCTACAAAGACTCCTCAGCGATAAGAAGATACGAGCCAGGACGGCTCAGCTCAGTACTCTCATAGGTCAGGAAAATGGAACAACCGCGGCTGCAGATGCAGTGGAGCTTGCCTGTAAGTGACCACACTCTTGCACCTGTAGCGGTGTTGGGGCCGGCGGCGGAGGCGATCAATCGAGCGGCGCTGCGGGTTGCAAAGGCGGGGATCGAGACGTGTGTTGTAGGGATCGGCGGGTCGCATGTGCGCGGGATCAACAGCCGCGGCGGCATCAGTATGGGCAACCGGATGCGAGATCACGCGGGAAGAGGTGAAGGCGGCGGTGGACCGGGCGCGGAGCGTGGCGCTGCCTCCGGATCGCGAGGTTCTGCATCTGCTGCCGCAGGAGTTCATTCTGGATGATCAGCCGGGCATCCATGATCCGCTGGGGATGGTGGGGAATCGGCTGGAGGTGAATCGCACCTGTCGACGTGCTCGGGTGGAGTGGCGCAGAGCGTGATTACGTGCGCGGGCGGGGCTGGAGGTGCTGGATACGGTGTTCGAGGGGATCGCTTCGGCCGAAGCGGTGCTGAGCAGGATGAGCGGGAACTGGGAGTGTGTCTCGCGGATATCGGGGCGAGTACGACGGAGCTGGCGGTGTTCTTCGAGTGAGCGATTGCACATACGGCGGTGCTGCCGATTGGAGGCGATCACTTTACGAACGATCTGGCGGTGGGGCTGCAGGTGACGGTGGAAGAGG
>JAATFH010000154.1 GCA_015655315.1 Terriglobales bacterium | reverse complement strand
GTTGGCTGCGCCGGGACCTGTGGGTCCGTTTTCACCGCTGCCGTTGCCGAGGGGAAGTCAGGGGTTCTGATCGTCTGCCATAGATTAGATTTCAAAGTTTCAGAGAGCCCGTGCGCCTCTGGCGTGGATTGTCAAAAAGCGGGCTAATTGAATCTATGTTTATGATACTAAAATAGTTATACCTCAGCAATCGACTTTAACCCCTTGGATTCATGGGTTTGCGGACGGGCAAATTCGGGCGTCGTGGAATGTCCGGTACACTGGGTTCAGAACCCCACGAAACGATGCCGCCTTCGACCGCCCACAGCATCCGCAAATTCCGCTTCAATCGTCCGCAACAGATCGCCGCAGTCCTGCTCCTTATGCTGGTGGCGCAATGCTTATGGGTGGTCAGACACCAGACGCTCAGCGAAACGGATTATCAATTTGCACGTTGCGGCCGCGAGATGTGGGAGAAGCCATCTCCGCTCGCCGGATACTTCACCTCTTGCGGAAATATTCATGACGGCACGCTTGCGTATCGCGCCGCAGGGTTGCCGCTCACCATCCAGAGGATTTTTGCGGGACAGGAATCTTCTACCTCGACGTGGGAGATGCGGCACGAGGTGAGCTACGTCATCCTGCTGATGCGGCTTCCTTTTATTTTTGCCGGACTCGCTCTGGGCGCGTGCCTGTGGTGGGTCACAAGGCGGCTCTACGGCAACACCGGCGGCTACATCGCGCTGGCGCTTTACTGTTTTGCTCCTCCCATCGTGCATGCCTGCACGTATCCCAACAATGAGATTCTGGCCGCTTTTGGATTATTTTCCATTGTCTACACTGCGATTGGCGTAGCGCATGCCATGCAGGGACCAAAGAAGAAGTGGCGGCCTCGCATCATTCTGCTCACGCTGGCCTTCGGCTTTACAGCAGCGGCGCATGTATCGGCTTTCCTGCTGGGTCTGATCATCGCCATCGCATTTATGGCTTATGTGGCCGAAGGCAGACGCGCTTATCTTCCAACGCTGGCCATCGTCTGGGTTCTCGGCGGACTGTTCCTGCTCTTTGCCTCCTATGCTTTTCGTCCGGACGCATTCAGTTATGTTTTTCGCAGCGAAGCGGCAAAGATGCGGCTCTCGCTGAGCCAGCCCAGCATCCTCTTTTCCTCTGTCACCAATGCCGGGATCACGATCGCAGCAGCAGGGGCACTCGGGCTGTATCTCGTCTTCAGGCGATCGCGTTATTTCGGCAACACAACGCCGCTGGTGGTGGCGGTGTTCCTGTTTGCGCTGGTCACGACAGGAGTGCAGAGCGAGCCGTGGCTGTGGGCGCTTCCATTTCTACTTGCGTTTGTCGGCGGCGTCTTCGCCGATGTGCTTGAAACCCAGTACCGCAAGACGTTTCTCTGGATCACGAGCGCCATGGTGCTGGCACAGGCAGCCTTGTGCATCGCGGGTCTGCCTCTGCTCGTACAGTAGTTAGTGAGTGGATGCAGCCGAATTGCGTTTTAACGGATGCGCCTCGGTGTTGAAGACAATCGAATCGAAATCGAGCGTCGATGGCGGCGCAAATAGCAGATACAAATACTTCAGCGTTTCCGCAAAGAAGAAGCTCTCCATGCTGTCCGTCTTCTCCTTGGTGCGAACATCGCTGAGCGCGGCGAAGCCGGTGTCGGTACGGCAGTATTTCAGGAGCGAATCGAAGAACGTCTCACCCATCGCGAGGTATTTCGGATCGCGCGTGTAGTGGTAGAGGTAGTAGGCCGATTCAATAATCTCCGGACGCAGCGGGTACTCTGCATTCACGATCTGCATCTTGGCATAGTCCAGACTGTCGGGCTCAACGCCAGCAAGATTCCACATCCGGTAGCTTGAATCCTCCAGCTTTGCGGCTCGTGCGCGATCACCGGAGAGCGCCAGCAGCGCGGGGAAAAATGCGTCGAGCGCACCGTAGTAGGTTGTGGTGCGCTTTCCTGTGCGCATGTTGGCCTGGCCATACCAGAGGCCGTCGGGCCGCTGATCGGCAAGATACTTATTGATGGCGACGGCACTCTGCGTCCACATGCGTTCGCAGTCCTTGTCATGGAAGAGGATGGCGCACTTGAGCAGGTACTCATAATAAGAATCGATGCCGCCCATGATGCCCGCTGTCTGGTCAGTCCATTTGCCGGTTTCGACATTGATGCCAAGACCAACCAACCCGATCCTGGACTGGCGCTTGTACATCTCGACTACGGAGCGCTTGGCTTTGTCGTAATACATCTGATTGCCGGTGAGACGCGCCAGCATGCCGTACTCAAGCAGCAGACTGCCTACCTCGGCGGGGTTGCTGTTGGTGCCACGCACGGCTCCGGTATGCAGATTGACATATTCGTACGGCATGCCGGTCGGCGAATTGAACATGGGCAGCATGCGGCGTCCAAGATCGTCAGCCAATTCCAGCAGGCGCTTGTCGCCTGTCATCTGGTAGCTGGACAGGAGACCGCCCATCAGACGAATCGTGATCTCGAAATCTTTTACATAGATGTCCTGGTCGAAGTTGAGCTTGGTATCGATCAATTCGCGCGCTTCGTCGGCCTGAGGCGTCAGCCCCATCAGGATCATTGTGTCCAGCCCGTCCACCGGGGTCATCAGCAACGAGTGCGAGTACCAGTCGTGCGGCTTCTTGCTCAGAGGCTTCAGGTCATCGTGCCCCCATGCATATTGGCGGTATCCGTCCCACGCATGCAGAAACTCCTGCCGGACTCGCCGCGCCAATTCCGCCTTCTGCGCGTCACTCATCGATGCCGTCTGTGCGAAAGTGTTTTGGCTCAACGTTCCTGCGAAAAGAAAGAAAAGAAGGAGCACTCGAAGCGGGGACATCATGATTCCACTTTAATGCAACCAGAAGTTGCATGGAAACGATTCCACAGGCGGGCGCGGGACGCCTCCGCACTAAGCTGCTAAACTCCGAGTGAATGGCAGGCAAAGACGATCCGGAGCGCCTAGTAAGCGCGGCGCGCGCTGAGGACGAAAACTCTTTCGAACTGAAGCTGCGCCCGCGGCGGCTGCAGGAGTTTATCGGTCAGCAGAAAGCGAAAGAACAGCTGGCAATCGCGCTGGAAGCGGCAAAGAGCCGAGGCGAAGCTCTCGATCATGTCCTGCTCTTCGGCCCACCAGGCCTAGGTAAAACGACCCTCGCTTCGATTATCGCGAATGAGCTGGATGTCGGTTTTCAGCAGACCTCCGGTCCAGCGCTTCAGATTCAGGGCGACCTGACCGCCATCCTCACCAATCTGCGCGAGCGACAGGTACTGTTTCTTGACGAGATTCATCGCGTGCAGCCAGTGCTCGAAGAAAAGCTCTACACCGCACTGGAAGACTACAAACTCGACATCATCATCGGACAGGGTCCGGCGGCGCGCACGCACGTCATGGACATCAAGCCCTTCACCTTTGTCGCGGCAACAACGCGGCCCGGACTCCTTTCGTCTCCGCTGCGTTCGCGCTTTGGCATCCTGTTGCGGCTTGAGTTCTACACGGACGACGACTTGCGTTTTATCGTCGAGCGCTCTGCCGAGGTCATGCATGTGCCCATCGACGAAGACGGCGCTGCCGAGATTGCCATGCGCTCGCGCGGCACACCGCGTATCGCCAATCGCCTGCTGCGCCGCGTGCGTGACTTTGCCCAGGTACGCGGGTCAGGCAAGATCGACCGCGACACGGCGGAGCAGGCTTTGAAGCTGCTCGAAGTGGATGCGCATGGCTTCGATGAACTGGACCGTCGCCTGCTGATGACCATCATCGAAAAATATGACGGCGGCCCCGTCGGACTCAATACGCTGGCGGCAACGCTGGCCGAAGAGGAAGACGCACTGGAAGAAGTCTATGAGCCATTTTTGATCCAGATCGGCTTCCTGGATCGCACACCGCGCGGACGTGTGGCAACGCGCCTCGCCTATGAGCACTTCGGGCTGCCGCTGCCACGCAAGCAGAATTCCGTGCTCTTCTGAGGCTAAACTTTTCTTAAAGGAAAAAGATGATGGCACGCACAGAATCGACCGTGTTGGCGTTGGGAACGCAGGCCCCGGAATTCGCGCTGGAAAACGTGCTCACGGAAGAGATCGTCAACATGAAATCTGTGGCGGGGGCGAAGGGCCTGCTCGTCATGTTCATTTGCCGCCACTGCCCTTTCGTGAGGCATATAGAGAATGGACTCGTGCAGCTTGGCCTGGATTATGCCGGAAAAGGCGTCGGCATTGTTGCGATCAGCAGTAACGACGCGACGAATCATCCAGCCGATGCGCCAAAAAGCCTCGCAGCGCAGGCGTCGCAGCTCGGCTTCTCTTTTCCGTATCTTTACGATGAAACACAGGAAGCCGCTCGCGCATACGGTGCTGTCTGCACGCCCGATTTCTTTCTTTTCGATGGTGATTTGAAATTAGCCTATCGCGGCCAGTTCGATGACAGTCGCCCCGGCAACGGAGTTCCTGTAACCGGCGAGGACCTGAGAAGGGCTATGGATGCGCTGCTTGCTGGCAAGACAGTGGATCCTATCCAGAAGCCCAGCCGCGGCTGCACTATCAAGTGGAAATAAAAAGCCCGGCACGCTGGCCGGGCTTTATTCCTTACGTAAAATCTAGAGCGCCAGAGACTTCAGATATTCGCGTAACTGCGGTCCCATATCTTCGCGCTTGAGCGCGAAATCGACGGTCGCTTTCAACATTCCGAATTTGTCACCGGCATCGTGACGAATTCCATCGAATGTAAATCCATACACTTTTTCGGTTTCAAGCAATCCCTTGATGCCGTCGGTCAGCTGCAACTCGCCTCCCGCGCCCAGCGGGGTTTTCTCCAGCAACTCGAAGATCTTCGGCGTGAGAATATAGCGGCCAATGATCGCATTTTTTGATGGAGCTTCTGCCGGCTTCGGTTTCTCCACCATACCCTTCACATCCATCACCCGAGGATTGTTTGCATTAGTATTTCCATCCAGCACACCATACGCCGAGATGGCGGCCCCTTCGACGATCTGCGTGGCAAGAATCGACCCCTGGAGCTGGTCGTAAATATCGATCATCTGCTTCAGGCACGGCACCGGAGCGTCGATCACGTCGTCCGGCAGAATGACTGCGAACGGCTCATCGCCAACAAGATCGCGCGCCATCAGCACAGCATGGCCAAGACCGCGAGCCTCTTTCTGACGCACGTAGGAAAGCTCCACCATGTTCGAAACGTTGCGCGCTATGGCGAGCAGCTCTTTCTTGCCTCTGCGCTCCAGAGTCGCTTCCAACTCAAAGCTCACGTCGAAGTGATCTTCGATGGCCGATTTTCCACGGCCGGTGACGATGATGATCTGTTCGATGCCCGCTGCGAGCGCCTCTTCAACACCATACTGAATGATGGGTTTATCGACGAGCGCCAGCATTTCTTTGGGAATGGCTTTCGTGGCCGGAAGAAAACGGGTTCCGAGACCAGCGGCTGGAAATACTGCTTTGCGCACCTTCTTATTCATGCGTATCTTGTTTCTCTTTCTGATCGGAATGTCTACAGCTCGTTCAACGTGAAAAGACCACCGAAGTAGGATGCAGATTACGCCTCAAAGGGCAGGTGAGTCATCGCCCAGGAGTGCCTGCCGCACGATCTTGATCGGCGCTCCGCCCTGCCGCATAAAGTCGTCATGGAATTTTTGCAATGAGAAGCTCTCTCCTTCCCTTTTCTCCAGATCGGCGCGAAGCTTCATAATTTCCAGTTTACCCAGAGTGTAATAAAGGTAGGTGGGATCGGCGGTGCCGCGCTTCGTCTCGACAGTTCCAACCGAACGCGACTGATAGCCTTCCTTCACGAAAAAGTCTACAGCCTGGTCGAAGGTCATCTCGTTGGTATGCATCTTGATGCCGACGATGAATCGCGCATCGCGCAACAGCGCGTCCTGCAACTGCCCCAGGCGAATCAGATGCGCTTCCCGCTCGTCTTTCGCGCCTGCGCCGGGCTGTCCGTAGCCTGCGTCGAGCATCATCTGCTCGCAGTAGTGCGCCCAGCCTTCGATGTTGGTGTTTGCACCGACTAGCTTGCGCACTTTACTCAGAGGCGCGCTGTTGGTCCAGAGAAACTGAACGTAGTGACCCGGATACGCTTCGTGCACGGAGGTGCTGATGACAGTGCCCACATTGAAAGCTGCCATGTGCTCGGCGATGTGCTCGGCTGTCCAACTCTTTTCCGGGAGCGTGACATTGAAGTAGGCCGTGCTGGAATGCGTCTCATACGGGCCCGGCGTGTCCATCGAAGCCTGCGTTGTTGCGCGCATGAACGGCGGCGTCTCTTCAAGAACCGGCCGCACATCGGACGGGATCGTAATGATGTGGTTCGTGTTGATAAACGAGATCAGCCCATTGAAGGTGTCGCGAAAGCTCTGCAGCAGCTGGTCCGGCGCAGGATGGATGGTCGCCAGTTCGGCCAGCACTTCCTGCGGCGTCTTTGCGGGATCAACCTCTTTGGCAACACGCGCAAACTCAGCCTGATTCTTATGCATGTCGGCATAAGCGATCTCGAGTAACTTCGAGAGAGGGCTATCCACCATCTCGTCGTATGCAAGCTTCTTCGAGAAAGTATCTGCACCCAGGCGGAAATCGCCGTTCGAGCGCGGGAGCAGGTTCTGCTTCAACCATGATTGGTAGCTCTTCAGCTCCGCGATGACACGGGCATTTGTCTTTTTGAATTCAGCTTTGGTCGCGGGATCGGTCGCACCCTTGAACGCCTCAGGCACATCGCTTTCGAAAAAACTGATGATGCCCGGCAACTGCTCCAGTGCAATCTCGGTATAGACGCGAGGTGGATTTTTAAGATTCTGCCGCGCCGCCGCGAAGACCGCCGGCATCTGCTTTTCGCGGGCAATCAGAGACCGCAGACGATCGTCGGGCGGCGCGAAGTTGCGCTCCATCAGCACGAAGGCGCTGCCGGTGATACCGCTCGAATAGTTGTCGGGATTCTTCTCCAAGGGCTTGATGACCTCCAGCGTCAGCAGACTGCCGCGAATGTCATTGATCATCATTTGACGATCGGCCTGTGTCGACTGATCCATCTGAAATGCAGGAAGGTCTTCGAACTTCTTCTGAAATTCGTGCAGCGCAATTATTTGTGCATTGACGGTCGCCTGGCTATAGTTTTCGAGCTTCGAATCATACTGATGGAACCCTACGCTCGTGGCAAAGCTCGGCGAGTAGACAAATGTGAACTGATCGAAATATTGATCCGCCAGCGCGCGAAATTGTGCGTTGGCATCCAGCGTCTATGTACGCGCGGTAAGCGTCGCAGTCATCAAACCTCCAACGGTAACCAGGAGAGGAACCCATTTCTTTATCAAGGTGACCCCCGTTCAAATTGTAGCTACAGATACTCTCACTTTGCCGCTGCCTCTTCTACTGTAAGTTCGTCGAGAAGCAGTCGGATTTCCATCAGGACTTCGTCCGGCTTGGTCTGTGCAAGCGGATAACGCAGCACGCCCTGCGGAGTAAACTGTGCACCGCGCTTGGCGTTCTTGGCAACCAGTTTCATCAGGCGGCTGGGATCGATGCTGGCGTGCTCGGTGAAGCGGATGTGCAGCTGGTCGCGCTTGCGATCTACCTGGGCCACGCCGACATGCTCGCACTCGGCGCGGAGCAGCGCTGCCTCAAGCAGAAGCTTCACGCCATCCGGCACCGGGCCGTAGCGGTCTTCGAGTTCGGCCTGTACGTCGGCAACGGCGCCCTCGGTCTGCGCGCCTGCAATTCGCTTGTAGATGCGCAGCCGCTGGTTCTCTTCTGCAATGTAACTTTCGTCGATGCGCAGGCTGATGCCGAGATTCAGCTGCGTCACGGGAACCTCGACGCGCTCTTCGCCCTTGAGTTTAGCGACGGCTTCTTCGAGCATGCCGGTGTACATCTCAAATCCGACAGCCTCGATGTGTCCGCTCTGCTCGCCGCCGAGCATGTTGCCTGCGCCGCGCAACTCCAGATCGAGCGCTGCGATTTTAAATCCCGCACCAAGGTCGGAAAATTCTTTCAGGGCCGCGAGCCTGCGCCGCGCAATCTCGGTCAGCTCCTGTTCCGGTGGAATCAGCAGATAGGAATAGGCTCGGCGATTGGAGCGACCCACGCGGCCGCGCAGCTGGTACAGCTCCGACAATCCATGCCGGTCGGCGCGGTTGATGATGATCGTGTTTGCCAGCGGTATGTCGAGTCCATTCTCGATGATCGTAGTCGCCACCAGGACGTCGTACTCATGGTTCATGAAAGCGAGCATGACTCGTTCGAGCTCGGTCTCGCCCATCTGCCCGTGGCCAACGGTGATGCGCGCACCCGGCACCAGTTCCTGAATTTTGGCC
>JAATFH010000543.1 GCA_015655315.1 Terriglobales bacterium | reverse complement strand
GGGCCGCAGCATCGAAGAAATCGTCGCCGACTATCCCTATATCGAGAGGGAAGATATCTTGCAGGCGCTTCGCTATGCGGCGTGGCTTGCTGAAGAGCGAGAGGTTACGCTGGCGAGCGCATGAAGATTCTTATCGACATGAACCTGTCGCCACGCTGGGTTTTGTTGTTACAAGAGGCAGGATTCGGGGCTTGTCATTGGTCGGAAAAAGGCCCGGCAACCGCAAAAGATGCAGAGATCATGGGGTATGCAGCCGCCAATGATTTCGTTATTCTTACGCACGATCTGGACTTCAGTGCAATTCTAGCTGTTACACACGGAAACAAACCGAGTGTAGTTCAGATTCGGGCCGATAACCTCCAATTGGAGATTATCGGGATGAGCATTATTGTGGCGCTTCGCCAAATGCAATCCGAACTTGAGTCAGGTGCGTTGCTTACCATCGATCCCAAACGCACCCGTTTGCGAATACTGCCATTGTTCCCTCTGAAAGGCTGACTGCTGTTCCTTACGCCACCAGCTGCGTGCAATGTGCGCAGCGTTTTGCTTCCAGCGGGATGTCGCTGAGGCATTGGGGGCAGGGGCGTGTCTTGGGTGGCTCCACTTTGGCGGGGAAGAAGCGGGCCATGAGCTTGTTGACGGGCAGCACAAAAAGGAAATAGACGCACGCGGCGATGAGAAGGAACGAGATCACCTGATTGAGGAAGTTGCCGTAAGTGATCTTTCCGCCGTTGACCTCGAACACGAGGTAGGAAAAATCGGGCTTGCTGAAGATGGCCGCGATCAACGGGTTGATGATGTCCTTGACCAGCGAGTTGATGATGGATGTGAAAGCCGCGCCAATGACAACTGCAACTGCCAAGTCCACTACATTACCCCGCAGAACAAAATCACGGAATCCCTTTAGCATGCCTGTTTCCTCCTTATCGCAATACGCTGTCATCCTATCGCACTCTCCGTTCTTCCAGTAAGCGGGGATGTGCATCGGTTTTGGATTGCGCTTTCTACGGTTCGAGATGGCTGTCGTGTTTGTCGGAACAGTCGCAGGTCGAGTATTCTGCTGGGTGCTTCGGCGCTGATGCCGGACATAGAGTGAGCAGGAGACGGATTGAAAAAAGTCGTAGCAAGCGCGGACGAGGCGGTCCGGGATATTCCTGACGGTGCGACGATCATGATCGGCGGCTTCGGACTGTGTGGTATTCCGGAAAACCTCATTGCCGCTCTGGTTCGTCGCGGCGTGAAGGATCTGCACACGATCAGCAACAACATGGGTGTGGACGGCCTCGGCATGGGACGCATGCTGGAGACCGGTATGGTGACCTCGCATATCGGCAGCTACGTGGGCGAGAATAAACTGCTCGAAGACAAGGTGCTCAAAGGCGAGCTGGATTTGACGCTCGTTCCGCAGGGAACTCTGGCCGAACGCATGCGGGCGGGCGGCGCGGGAATTCCCGCGTTTTATACCCCTGCCGGCGTTGGAACGCTGGTGGCTGAAGGGAAAGAGTCACGCGAGTTCGATGGCAGGCCATACTTGCTTGAACGCTGGCTCCGCGCCGATTTTGCCCTGGTGAAAGCCTGGAAGGGCGATACAGTTGGAAACCTGGTCTATCGCAAGACAGCGCGCAATTTCAATCCAATGATGGCGACCGCTGCGACGATCACGATTGCCGAGGTCGAACATCTGGTCGAGCCTGGTGAGATCGATCCAGATCATATCATTACGCCGGGAATCTACGTGAAGCGCATTCTGCAGGGCGAAAAATACGAAAAGCGGATTGAGCGCAAAACATTGCGCAAGACTTGAAAATCGTTGTAACGGGTAAATCTCGCCGGGGAGATTCGCTGTCTCATCATGCGACACCGCAGCGTGCTATTTGGACGGCGCATGCATTTGCCGAATCTGTTCCTGAAGTTGTGAACAGATGCCGCGATATTTCAGCACGAAGCGTGCATCGGCAAAGAGAGTCAGGGCCGCGATGAGGATAGAAACTGCGAGGAGTCCTCGCTGCATCTTCTCCGCAGCCTTGGGGAATTGCCGGAAACACAATGCAATCGCAAATGCCGCGAGAGTCGCACACACGGTGATAGAGGGGAGCCGGTCGCAATAGATTCCCTCTGCGCCGAGGGTAAGCCACGCCGACGCAGCTGCGATGAGCACAGCAAGGATCAGAGAAACAAAAGATCTGGATTGGAGTCGGGACATAAGAGAAATCGCTGCTTTGTCGTAATGAAAGACGAGATCGCCTTCAGAGAGTCATTTCCTTGATTTGCGGACTGATCTTCAATGTCGCTTCCGTGGCCCGCTGAACATCATCGATGTCGAGCCCGGGCGCAATCTCTTCCAGCACCAGTCCATCGGAAGTCACACTGATCCAGGCCATTTCCGTGGCGATGATGTTGACCACTTTCAGGCCGGTAATCGGAAGCGTGCAGCACTTGAGAATCTTAGGCTTGCCATCCTTGGTGGTGTGCTCCATGGCGACGATGACGCGGCGCGCGCTGGCGACGAGGTCCATGGCGCCGCCCATGCCTTTGACCATCTTGCCGGGAATCATCCAGTTGGCCAGAT
>JAATFH010000314.1 GCA_015655315.1 Terriglobales bacterium | reverse complement strand
CCGGAGGTCTACATCGCCATCCTCCCGGCAATGGGGCTTACCTCTTCCCTGCTGGCCAACTTCACCCGAAAGCCTGTCTTCGGCTACCGCTTCATGGTCGCAACCACCTTGGCCATCGGCTTCTTCGGGCTTCTGGTCTGGGGACACCATATGTTTGTCAGCGGCATGAATCCCTATGCCGGATCAGCCTTCGCCCTGATGACGATGGCGATTGCCGTTCCCAGCTCCGGGAAGGTCCTGGGCTGGCTGGCCATGCTGTTGCGCGGACGCGCCAGCCGCGTGCATCCCCTGCCTACGCCCATGCTTTTCACGCTCGGCTTCCTGTCATTCTTCATCGCCGGCGGGCTTACCGGACCGATCCTCGCGCAGCCCGTTCTCGATGCCTACCTGCACAACACTTACTTCGTCGTCGCGCATTTTCATCTCATCATGGCCATGGCTGGAGCGTTTTCTCTCTTCGCCGCCGTCTACTACTGGTTTCCGCTCATGACCGGGCGGCTCATGCACGAAGGCCTGGGAAAATGGCACTTCTGGCTCTCGCTCCTCGGGGCTTATATGACGTTTTTCCCCATGCACTTCGCCGGACTGGCCGGACAGCCCCGGCACTATGCACAGTTGACTGGAAGCACCTCCACGCTGAGTTCCCTGTTGCCGCTGCAGACCGGAATCACCCATTCCGCGCTTTTCCTGATCTCGGCCCAGCTGCTCTTCCTGATCAATCTCGTCTGGAGCGCTCGCCGGGGACAGGCGGCAGGCAACAACCCGTGGAAGGCCACCACGATGGAGTGGTCGCCCGAACAGGCCGAATACAGGGTCTTTCGCGGTCCTTATGAATACGGTTTCCACAGAAATTCATCCGACTTCCTGATGCAGTGTGCCGAGGAAGCCGAACAGGAGTAAGCTGTACGCGAGAGGGATACGCGCATGCCCGCCACCTTTACTCGCAACCCGGCCGAAATCGATCGGAAAGACACTGGAATTGGTGGCAAGCCGCCGGTCGACAGGCGGCCGACGGGCGGCGGCGGGGGCGACGATAACTGGGATAACCATCCGCAAGGCAGGCGCGGCCCGCGTGAACTGCTGACACGCTACCGGCTCGGGCTCTTCTTCGCGCTTGCAGGCGACCTGATGTTTTTTATCGCGCTGGTGAGCGCTTTTTTTGTGCGCCAGAACGTCGGACACTTCGATCTCCGCGACAACTACATCTACGACTGGCATCCGCTGGCAATCCCGCCCATTCTCTGGATCAACACGGCCATCCTGCTCCTGAGCAGCCTCACGATTGAGATCGCCCGCCAGCACCTCTTTCATGAAGTGGATGTAATGGAAGAATGGCTCGGCCTGGGTCGTCCCGCCGTGCGCCGCGCATCGCCCTGGCTCGTCGGCACCGTCATCCTGGGAACCATGTTTCTAGCCGGGCAGTGGATCGCGTGGCAACAGCTCGCCTCGCAGGGCCTGTTCTTCGCCACCAACCAGAACAGCCATTTCTTCTACCTCATCACCGCGACCCATGCAGCCCATTTGGTGCTCGGCATCCTCGCACTGGCAGCGGCGCTTTGCGCGCTCTTCCTGCTGCGGCGCGTCGAGATGCGCCAGATCGTCGTCGACTGTACCGCCTGGTACTGGCACACGATGGGTATCTTCTGGGTCTTCCTCTTTGTCCTGCTTATTTATTTCCAGTAGAAACTTCTTCATCCACGCGCTTTTCCATTGCCCAATTTTCGATACACTCTGAACACTTCATGCTCACCTGTTCACAGCTTGGACGTACCCTTCCTCCGCCTGAGGCTCGAACTCTGCTCTCGGATGTCAACTTCACTCTGGAACGCGGCGAGGTGCTTGCCGTGGTCGGCCCCAGCGGCGCGGGCAAAAGCACACTGCTGCGGTTATTGAATCGTCTGGACGAGCCGACCAGTGGTGCAGTTACGCTCAACGGAATCGACACGCGCACGATCCCTCCACGCGAGTTGCGGCGACGTATCGGTATGGTGATGCAGCGTGCTTATCTTTTTCCCGGAACTGTTGCCGAGAATGTTGCCTTCGGACCCAAACAGCAAGGGAAAAACATTTCGACAGACCAGATCGATGCGCTCCTGACACATGTCGGCCTGGCAGGCTATGCATCCCGTGATGCGCTCACCCTGTCCGGCGGCGAAGCGCAGCGCGTGGCCATCACTCGCGCTCTGGCCAATGAGCCACAGGTGCTGCTGCTCGATGAGCCGACTTCCGCACTGGATGAAACGGCGCGGCACAGCGTGGAAGCGCTGCTGGAATCATTGATCCGCGAACGCCACCTGACCTGCGTGTGGGTAACGCACAGTATCGAGCAAGCTCGTACGATGGCGGGTAAAGTCCTTGCCGTCGAAGCTGGAAGAGTGAGCGCCTACGGTATCGCCGCCGAGGTGCTGCATGCTTAATTATTTTTTCCATTCGCAGCTTTCGCTCGGCCTGGCGGAATGTCTCGTCGCCGCGCTGCTGGCGCTGGCCGTGACGCTGCTGGCGCGCACCCGTGCTCCGGGCCTGCTCAAAGAGCTGCCCCTCGCCGAGCTGCGTGGCGTCATACAGATTGTCGCCGTGGGCGCGATCCTCGCGTTCATGCTGCGTGGTCCGCAATGGACATCGCTGCTTGTCCTCATTGCCATGATGCTGGCCGCCGCAAGTATCGTACGTAAGCGCGCGAAGAAAATTCCACGCGCTTTCATGCTGGCGCTGATTTCCATCTGCACCGGAGCGGGCATCGTGCTTGCGGTCATGATTGTTTTTGGCGTGATCCCGCTCAAGATCACGATGCTGGTGCCGGTAGGCAGCATGGTGATTGCCAACACGATGAACACGCAATCGCTTTTTCTGGATCGCTTGCGCGGCGAAGCCACATCGCATGTCGGAGAAATTGAATCGGCGCTGGCGCTCGGGGCAAGCGCGGACGCGGCGGTACTGCCTTATCTCAACGCCGCATTCCGCGCCTGCCTTATTCCTTCCGTCGATAATATCCGCTCTCTGGGCATCGTCTGGATTCCCGGCATCATGGCGGGCATGGTGCTGTCGGGAGCCTCGCCTCTCTACGCGGCGCTCTATCAGTTCGTCGTGTTGACGACTATTTTTTCCGCGTCGGCGCTTGCCTGCTTCGTGTCGAGCCATCTGGTCACACGGCGGATTTTTACCGTACATGAGCAGTTGTTATTGCGTTAGGACTTAGTTCGGCACCTGCCAGCCCACCCCGGCATTGGCCATCTTGCTTTCTCCCATGGAATCACCGGCGAGAGCCTTGGCCATTTCCGGAAACGCCTTCTGCATCTCATCCGTCTTCACCCATACGGGCACGTCCATCATGTTGTAGCGATACGCGACCTGCGATTCGAGGAGCCCGTTTGCGGCTTTCACCGGCGGCGTGAAGCTCTCGATACTTGTTACCTGGCGATGGCCATAGCAGAAGCGTCCTGCCGCACGCTCGCCCGCGGGCGTCAGGGCATAGACATCGACGTGGATGGTGCGGTCTTCCGTGCGCTTCATCAGTCCGGCATTCATCAACGCATCCATGCGCTGTTTATCCTGCTTCGCATTCGGGCCGGGGCTTACCTCGTAGGGAAAGCGCAGCGCGCTCGGGAAAAGGCACTCATTGTGATTTGCATAATATGCATTCAAGCCTGCCATGAAGTTCTGATCGGTAGGTTTTGTTTTCGATGAGCATCCTGCAACCAGCAAAACCATGCTGGCAATGGCGATAAAAGTTTGCTTTCTGATCGTGCCTTTCATTCTTGCTCCTTACTATTCTTTTCAACTTGTTATCCAACTAAGAAGCACTTGCGGCAGAAAGGGCAGTCCGCAATTGCAAGGAGAAATCTGTTGTCCCCGATGCGGAAATGAAGATAAAAGTTGTCTTTGATGAATTGAGGAAACATTTATCGATCGCTCTCATGGGATGGAGCGGACCAGCCTAAAATTAAGTTGATGCGATTTCAATCTCCCCTGCATTTACGTTCCTGTGTCAATCTCATTCTCATCGCGGCCTTCTTCAGTTTGAGCTGGCCTGCGAACGTTGGCGCGCAAGATAAGACCCCGGCGGCGTCATCCCTCGACGAGCAACAGATACTACGTCATCTCAACAGCGTCATCACCTGGTATCACAAGATGAAGACGCAGGTACAGGCAGTCGGTCTACCCACCGATGCGTTGTATCAGGCGAACGCGACGAGATTAGCAGGCGAGGTGGTGAGCTTTGCCTTTGAGTCGGCGGAAAAAGCCGCGCCGTTCCTTCCCAGCGAGAATGTACAGGCGTCAACTGCGACATTGCGCCAGAAGCTGGCCAAGCGGATTCAGGACATCGCTGCTCACAATGCGCAGCTTCAGACGCAGATCGATCAGCTGAACAGCAAAATTCCTTCCGCTCCGCGCCGCAACAAGCAGGCGCTGATAGACCAGAGAGACCGCCTGACGGGCGAACTCGATCTGGGTAACTCCATGTTCAATTCACTGAGCCAGCTGACAAAAATATCCGAACAGAAGAATGCAAAGGCAGGAAAAAATTCTGCAAACCAGCCTGACCCGAATGGATTTGCAGCCAGCGTTGCGCAATTGAAAAGCACTTTACCGGAGATTTTTGACAACAAGAACCAGCCGGCCGCAGCCCCGGTACAGGCACAGAATCTCGGCAGCCCCTCCGGCTTGATCGGCCAGCTTCGCAGGCTTTACGACCAGTCCATGAGTCTTCGCCAGATTGACACTCTTACGCTTGAGACGAATCAGTTGCTGGAGTTCGTCAACAGCATACGCCTCCCGCTGCGGGATCAAATGATAGCAACGAGTGTTCAAGGAGACGCGCTCTCCGCCGCGGCTGACAACCCGCAACCCGGCCATCCGATGCCCACCAAACAGGACTTCGACACACTGGCGGCCAGGTTCGATCAGCTCGCCGCCGTCGAGGTGCCACTCAGCCACGAAGCCACTGCGTTGAATGAGACCAAAGCGAATCTGGTCGACTGGCGCAGTTCCATCGCCCGCGAATACGGTTCAATTCTGCGCAGCGTTTTTATTCGCGTCGCCGTCATCCTCGGAGTGCTTGGTTTCCTCTTCCTCGTTTCCGAATTGTGGAAGCGGATGGCCTTCCGCTATATCGCCGACACGCGGCGGAGGCGGCAGTTCCTGGTGATCCGCCGCTTCGTTATTGGCTTCCTGATGGGGCTGGTCTTCATCCTCGGCTTTGTCAGCGAGTTCAGCGCGCTGGCCACCTTTGCCGGATTCATCACCGCGGGCCTCGCCGTCGGACTGCAAACCATTCTTCTTTCCGTGGCCGCCTACTTCTTTTTGATTGGCCGCTACGGTCTCCGCGTGGGCGACCGCATCAGCATTTCCGGAGTTACAGGAGATGTTGTTGATGTCGGTATCATCCGTTTTTATCTGCTGGAACTGGCTGGTACAGGCATCGACCTGCAGCCGACGGGCCGCGTTGTGGCCTTCGCCAATTCGGTGCTCTTTCAGGCCACGACACCGATGTTCCGGCAGGTTCCGGGAACGGACTACACCTGGCACGAGATCGTCGTCACGCTCCAGCCCGCGGGAAATCACAAATTAGTGGAAGACACGATGATACAGCTCGTTCAGCGCATTTTTGAAAAATACCAGCCGGCGCTGGACCGGCAGCAGCGCAGCATCGAGCAACGATTCGAAATGCCATTTATTCCAATGAAGCCGAGGGCGCAGATGCAGCTCACCAGTACCGGGCTCGAGGCCATCGTGCGCTACCCCGTGAGCCTGCAGCATAATGTCGATGCCGACGATGAGATTACGCGGCAGTTGATCGAGCTGATCGCCGGGAACAAAGAACTGCAGGCAGCCGTCGAAGGATTACCAAAGATTCGCGCGGCGATTCCCAGCTGAGCCGGGGAATCGACTATTTGACGGATTCGGCAACCACGCCGGGTGGAAGCATCACCGCCCGGCCAGAGCGCCGCGCCCACAATATCAGAGCCACGCCAGCCAGGACGGAACCAACGCTGGCCACCTGCGCATTGCTCAAGCCCCAGTAAATTTTGGGGTTGATGCGTATGAACTCGACCAGAAAGCGCGCAATCCCGGTCAGAAATAAGTACTCACCAGTGACTTCTCCTGCTGCTCTCGGGTTTTCGGGTCGGCTGCGCCGCCAGAGAATCCACGCAATGAACAGTGCCGCAATCAGTTCATAAATCGGCGTAGGATGAACGCGTTGCGTCGTCGGCACCAAGCCGTTTGGAAAGCTCATTCCCCACGGCAGGCTTGTCGGAATCCCATAGTCTCCATCGCCGGAAATCAGGCAGCCCAGCCGTCCCACGCCGTACCCTACGGCTGCCGCGGGCGAGGCCAGGTCGAGCATGCCAAGCCTGCTCAGGTGAGCGCCACGGGCCTGCCACCAAAGGGCCAGAATACCGGCGATCAGGCCGCCAAACCAGGCAAACCCGGCACGGTCCAGCAACACTCCCGCGGGGTCCTGCATCAACGCCTGCGGCGATTCAAAGACATGCCAGAGCTTTGCGCCAATCACGCCCGAAACAGTAGAGATAGCCACGATCCCGATCGCGTCGGCATCGATATTCCAGCGGCGAAAGTTGCGATAAAGAACCCAGCAGGCGCAGACCGCCGCCAGCCAAAGCAGAATGCCGAAGGTCCCGATGGAAAAACGGCCAATATGAATGAAGGGATACATGTATAGCTTACCTTTTCGAGTATAGAACCTGCCGCTCAAAGCTTCCACAACAGCTGGCTAAATTTGGCGATATGCTAATACCTGATGAGCACGCAAATCACTTCCCCGGCCCTCAAGGTTCTCTTCAGCCGGCAGCAGATTGCTGACCGCGTCGCGGACATCGGCAAGCAGATCGACCGCGATTACGCGGGTCAGAGCGTTGTTTTGTTGGGCGTCCTGAAAGGCGCAGCCATTTTTCTCGCCGACCTCGCCCGCCACATCAGCATCGACTGCACCTTTGATTTTGTTGCCGTTTCAAGTTATGGCAAAGGCCAGAAAACCAGCGGAGCGGTCAAGCTCATCAAAGACGTTGATCAACCGATCGAAGGCAAGCACATCATCGTAGTGGAAGATATTCTCGATACCGGTCTCACGCTCGATTTCCTGCAAAAGCTCTTCCGGCAGCATCAGCCGCGCTCCCTGCGTATCGCCGCGCTGCTCGATAAGCCTTCGCGGCGGCTGGTCAACATCGAAGCCGATTATGTCGGTTTCAGCATACCCAATCAGTTTGTACTCGGCTACGGCATGGATTATGCCGAGCGCTTTCGTAATCTCCCCGATATCTGTCTCATGCCACCCGATTACCCGGAGTAGGCATGGCTGGAGTGAGTATTCCCATGACGACCAAAGCAGTCGCGATAGAAGAAGTAAAAAGAGACAACGGATGGTTTGACGCCGTTGCCTTCACGCAGCAGACCTTGTCAAGCCGCGAGGCGCTGGCTGCGGTATTCGATCACACCCTCCTGAAACCTGAAGCCACACGCGACCAGGTGATCCGGCTCTGCGAAGAGGCCGCCCAGTATCGTTTTGCCTGCGCCATGGTGAATCCCGCATGGGTCAACACGGCGCAGTCTGTGCTTGCCGGCACCGGCATTCCCGTCGGCACCGTGCTCGGCTTTCCGCTGGGCGCGTCGCTTTCCGTCTCCAAGCGTGAAGAAGCCGTGGAACTCGTAAAGCTGGGTGCGCACGATCTCGATATGGTGCTGAACATCGGCATGCTCAAATCCGGAATGAACGACCGCGTCCAGCATGATATTCACGGCGTGGTGGAAGTGGCGCATGATGCCGGCGCAATTGTTAAAGTGATCCTTGAAACGTGCCTGTTGAACGTGGAAGAAAAGCTGCGCGCCTCGGAGCTGGCCATCGCCGCGGGAACTGATTTCCTGAAGACGAGCACCGGCTTTTCGACCGGCGGAGCCACGCCCGAGGACGTCGCCCTTCTGCGCGGTGTAGCCGGATCTCGCTGCGGCGTAAAGGCCTCCGGCGGCATACGCTCGCTCGCTGACGCAAGCGCCATGCTCAATGCGGGAGCCAACCGCATCGGGGCGAGCGCTTCGGTCAACATACTGCGCGAATTACACTAAAGAGGATGGGCTCAAGGCAGCGGGAATCATCTTCGGTACTCAACGCCATCACCAAAGGTCGCCGGGCCGCGATATCATAGCTCGTTTACACTTCGTGTATCCATTGGGCCTGACAGGAGCTGCGTGACCAAAGAGCAAGAGCGAGGGATAGCCAAGAATATTCCTGCACGGCCGGGTGCCGAAGGCCCGGAGGACCCGCCACAGCGGAGTGATGTCGATCCGGCCTTCGAGGGCGACTACCGCCCCACGTCTCAGGCAGCCGCGCAGCCGATACAGGTCCGCGTCGAGCCGCTGCAGACCGAATTCCTCGTCCGGCTGGCCGACGCCCTGAACACTACCCTCGACCTGCAGACCCTGCTGCAGCGCACCGCCGATCTCGTGCGCGCCGTCATCGACTACCGCATCTTCGCCATCCTGCTGCTCAACGACCGCACCAACGATTTGCGGATGCGATTCCAGATCGGCCACACGCCGGAAGCCGAGCGCATGCGGATTCGCATGGGCAAAGGTATCGTCGGCCAGGCCGCGCAAACGCGTCAGGCCGTTCTTGTCAATGACGTCAGCCAGGCGGAGAACTACATCAACGTCCATCCCGGCGTGCGCTCGGAGCTGGCCGTTCCCCTGATCGTCAAAAACCGCCTGATCGGCGTGATCGATATCCAGTCCGAGCAGCTCAATTATTTCCAGCCCGAGCATCTTCACCTGCTCAAGCTGACAGCATCGCGCATTGCGCAGGCAATTGAAAATGCCCGCCTCTACACGCGTGTCTCGCGGCAGGCGCAGACCTTGCAGGTGCTGAACGAAATCAGCCGTGAGTTCACATCGATTCTCGATCTCGAGTCGTTGCTTGAGCGCATCGGCACGCTGCTGCGCCGCATTATCGATTACCAGATGTTCTCCATCTGGATCGTGAACGAGCGCGAGCAGGTGCTCGAAAACCGTTTCGCGTTACGCTTCGGCGAGCGCTTCTATCCCGAAGACAAACTGCCGCTCGATCGCGGCATCGTAGGCGCAGCTATTGCAGAGAGGCATCTGATCCATGCGCCGGACGTGCGCAAAGATCCGCGCTACCGCATGTTCAATCCCGAGACCCGTTCTGAGATGGCCATGCCGCTCATTTACAAGGGCAAGGTCATCGG
>JAATFH010000173.1 GCA_015655315.1 Terriglobales bacterium | reverse complement strand
CCAGCGACAATCGATTTGGGATCGTGGCCCAGCGTCGGATGCGAAGCCACCGGTTTCAAGGTGCCGTCAGCCTGCCCCAGCATCACCGTCAGAACATTCGGGCCGGAAGGATCTTCGGGATTTGCGACAGCCTCCGCGATATCCGCAATGCCGTCCCGGTTAAAATCTGTCATCACCATCAGGCGGGAAGCCTCATCCGCATCATCGTCGGACGACTTACCAGAAATGCCAGCTCCCGATGCAACTGCAGGCAAGGTACTCGGGCCCGTAGCCCACGCGCGAGTTGGTACAAAAGCAGCAACAGCAAAGATGGCGGCAAAAAGAGAGGTCACGGAGCGTAGCCTGCAAGTGGCACGGATCATCGAGTTCCTCCCTGAAGAAAGACTAACGCGTCCGCCAGGAACTATGCCATCTCGTCAAGACCTGAATTTTTATAAAAGGCAGAGAAAGCGGGGGTCTCTCTTTCGTCCTGCTTTCCGAGCTTTTCGACCCGCGCATGGAAAGAATCGACGGAAGACGCAGCCGCTTGCCGCAAGACCAGGTGCTCAACCGGGCGATCAGGGCCGGATGCATTTACAATCATGAAATTGGCAAGGCATTCCAGCCTCGCGATCAGGGCCTGTAGCTCAATGGTTAGAGCAGGTTACTCATAATCCCTTGGTTGGGGGTTCGAATCCCTCCAGGCCCACCACTACTCTTAAAAACCTGTGCAGGCACGAATGGGATACAACGCCAGGAGCGGATACAGTGTATTCCGGCCCGCACGCCAGGGAGTATCGATATATACGGGGCAAGGGAAAGATTACTTTCAACAAAGAGTTGTCATCCTGACTCTGAGGAATGAAGGGGAAGGATCTGTTTTCTTTTCGGTGAGCAGAAGCGTAGGCGGAGCCGTTAAAAAACAAATCCTTCGGTGAGATATGACGCATTTTTGCGTTTATACCTCACCGAAGGATGACAATCAGGTGTTCTATATGTCGATAAGACCTAAGGGTGTCTCTCGTCGCCTGCCAAAGTTGATCGCCACATTCGAATTATGGTCACAGTTCCTCGGAAAAAACTCCGTCGGTAATGTTCTTCCCCGAGGCTAGATATTCGTCTAGTTTCGATTGGAGGTGACTTAGAACCTGTGGATGGCTCGCAGCTACATTCTTCAACTCGTCAGGATCGTTCTTAAGGTCATAGAGTTGCGGTTCGTAGTTGCCTTTATACTTCGCCTTATCCCATACCGCAGAATAGTTCCATTCAGGAGTGCGCACTGCCGCAATCGCTCCAAAAGAAGAAACAATATATTCACGCGGGTTGGTCTTTTCTCCAGTAATGAACGGCCACAAATCCTGTCCCGTGGCGCGTGCCGGAGGCTTAAGTCCGAGTCGGCCCAAAACTGTCTGCACGACGTCTGGTGTCTGCGCAAAGCCCGAGACCTTCTTGCCGGCATACTGACCTTTTGGAAGATGGACCAGAAGCGGGACGTGTGCTACCTGCTTGCGAATCTTCTCAGGACCTTTGACCCACTGGCCCTGCTCGTTGAGTAGCGCGCCATGGTCGGAAAGAAATACGACTACCGTGTTATCCAGGAGTCCGAGACTCTTAATCGTTTCCAGAACCTGGCCATACCAGTAATCGACATTCGATGCTTCTCCCGCATAGTTCGCGCGCAGGCGCTTGACTCCTTCCTCCGGTACCTTGACGTTTCCATACGGAGGCTCAGGCCAACTGTGCTTTGTCGGTTCTTTTAGATACTTTTCAAGAAAATGTGTTGGCGGATCCCAGGGTTCGTGCGGATCGAATACCTCGACATGCAAATAGAATGGGCCCTGGTCATGATTTTCCTGCAGCCAACGGATGCTGCTCTTCGCGGTTTGCTCCACGATCGAATCGCCGTGCTTGAGCCATCGCTTGCGATTCGCCAGATATTGATTCAGGAAGTTTCGAAATGCTGCTCCTCCTCTGCCCGGTGGTTGAGCCTGATCTATCAGCTGAAAGTATTCTTCAGGGTATAGGTTGCTGAAGTCGGGCTTCACTCGCGGAGCCTGGGCATAGAAATCGATCTCCTGCCCACGAATCCATTCGAAATAGGAAAAGCCGCGGTGAAAGTTCAGCCCAGGTTTCATGATGTGGTAGACATCGGCAATCAGAGCAGTCTGGTAATCTGCCGCCTGAAGTGTCTCTGAGAGAGTTACATCTTCCAGATAGAGCGGATGCCACCCGAAAGCCTGTGTCGTACTTTGTTGAAAATAGGAATGCGTAGGGAAGATACGCCGTCCGGTATAAAGCTGGCGACGAATCGGAACCGTCGGCATTCCCTCCGGATAAAAGCTCTCGAAAATGACGGACTGCTCCGCGAACTTATTCAGATTGGGAGTTTCCACCCACTGACTGCCATACGCCGCCAGGTTGTCAGCTCGAAACGTATCCGAAACCAGAACAATCAGATTAAGATCGTTACCCTTCTGCTTTGGCGGAGGCTCCCAGTGTGGCTTTGCATTGGCCTGCGTCTGCGCTTGCGCTGTGACTCCTGGTACCGTGCCAACCATTCCTGCGAGGCTCGCGAGTGCGCCACTTTTTAGAAGATCCCGCCGAGTTGCTTTACTCATCTTCTCTCCTTGTATGAATTACTCAATCTAAGTTGACTTCGGTTATCTTCCGCAAAATACCTACAGCTCTTCGGAAAAGGTTCCGTTCGTGATGTCCTTTCCGGAGTCGATATACTGATCAAGCTTTGCTTGAAGATCCTTCACTACTTGCGGGTGCTGGTCGGCGACGTTTGTCAGTTCGTCCGGATCTTTCTTGAGATCGTAAAGTTGCGGTTTGTAGTTTCCCCGATACTTCTCTTTGTTCCATACTGCGGAATAGTTCCATTCAGGGGTACGCACCGATGCGATGTATCCAAAGGATGAGACAACATACTCGCGCTGGTTTGTCTTCGCATCACTGATATAGGGCCAAAGATCTTCTCCAGTCACGCGTGACGGCGACTTTAGGTTGAGCCGTCCCAATACTGTAGGAAGAACATCCGCGGGCTGCACAAACCCGGAAACTCGCTTCCCGGCATATTGATTCCCTGGAAGATGAACGATGAGTGGGACATGCGTCACCTGGCCCCGCAGTTTCTCCGGTCCTTTGACCCACTGGCCCTGCTCGTTGAGAAGCGCGCCGTGGTCGGATAGGAAGACAATCACCGAGTTCTCATACAGTCCCAGGCTCTTGATAGTCTGAAGAACCTTTCCATACCAGTAATCGACGTTCGATGCCTCGCCGGCGTAGTTGGCCCGCATTCGCTTTACACCTTCTTCCGGAACCTTGACATCGATGTAAGGAGGTTCCGGCCAGCTATGTTTCGTCGGCTCTTTCAGGTACTTCGCAAGAAAGTGCTCCGGCGGGTCCCAGGGTTCGTGTGGATCGAAGATTTCCACCTGTAGATAAAACGGTCCCTGATCGTGGTTTTCTTTGAGCCAGTCGATGGTACTGGTCGCGGTTGTTTCCGCGATGGAAGAGTTTCGCTTTACCCATCGTTTACGATTCGCGGTGTATTGATTGAGGAAGCCTGGGAATGCCTCGCCCCGCACGCCCGTCGTCGTTTGAATGAGTTTTAGATAGTCTTCGGGAAAGAGCGTGCTGAAGTCCGGCGTTGTGCGCGGCGCCTGCGCATAGAAGTCGATCTCCTGACCACGTATCCACTCAAAGTAGTTGAAGCCGCGATGAAAGTTGCGTCCTGGCTTGAACAGGTGAGGCAGATCAGCGATGAGCGCGGTAGAGTAACCGGACGCCAACAGGGTCTCCGATAGAGTGACATCTTCGAGAAAAAGCTCATGCCATCCCGGTAACTTCACCGAGTCCTGTTGGAAGTAAAAATGTGTCGGGAAGATGCGCCGCCCAGTGTAGAGCTGGCGGCGGATTGGGATCGTAGGCAGGCCCTCTGGATAGAAGCTGTCAAAGACAATCGATTCTTTTGCGAATTGATTGAGACTTGGAGCATCCACCCATTGGCTGCCGTAAGCGGCCAGATTGTCTGCGCGGAAAGTATCCGAGACCAGGATGATCAGGTTGAGATCGTTTCCTTTTTGCTTTGGCGGAGCCTCCCAATGTGTCTGAGTCTTTTGTGTCGCCTGAGGCGCGGTGTTAGACGATGCGCTGCCAGAAGACTTGCAACCCACTATGCCTGCAAGACCCGCCAGGGCTCCGCCCTTCAGTAGGTCTCGCCGTGTCGCTTTACTCATTCCTTCTCCCTTCGGTAATTAAGACAAGCTGTAATCGTTGGCTTGAGACGGTCCACACCAAAGCGTGAACATGGCCGAATATCGCCACTCAACAAACGCTTTCGCTGTAGTTAGAAACGCAATCTCGCAGCAAACTGAACTTGACGCTGTGGGTTTGCGACAGATGAGATGACCGCAGTAGTAGACTGACCGAGCGTTGCGTTCGGAAGCCCGAATTGCGGCGTGTTGAACAGGTTGAACGCTTCGGCGCGGATTTCAAAACTGGCCAGATCGGCGATCGGTATCGAGCGGGAAAGACCTAGATCGATATTGTGGAATCCGGGACCAACCAGGATGTTGCGTCCAGAATTGCCGAACGTGTATTGAGTAGGTACGGTAAAGGCGCTTGTGTCGAACCAGCTATTGATGGTCCGGTGGCCTCCCGATAGATTTCCATTTCCGATGCGGTTAGGATGCTCTGTCGTGCCGGTGTTACTTGCGTCGACGCTTTCGACGGGAGTAAAAGGCAGACCCGTCTGCGCTGAGAAGATACCGGTCAGGAGCCACCCGCCGGCGATCGCGCTTCCCCATCGGGAATTGGATAGAAATGCTTTGCCTCTCCCGAAAGGTAGATCGTACACAGTGCTGATAACCAGACGATGCCGTATGTCGTAGGCTGAGCTTCCGCGCTCTGCCGCAAGATCATGAGAATTTTGCGGACCCACGACCGTGTCCACCTGCCCTGGACCATTGTCAATGGAATGGCCATAGGTATAGGCAACCAGAAAGCTGAAGCCATTTTTGAATCTTCTCTCGGTCTGCGCCTGCAGCGAATTGTAGTTCGCACTTATCACCGGAGAGTATGCGTACAGCGCGCTATATTGCGGTAATGGCCGGCGTGCCTGAACCGGTCCTGGAGCAGGCGTCGGTTGATCGATCTGATTCGGATAGTAGAGGTCATGCGTGCTTGAGCCAACATAAGTAAGTTGACCTACAAATCCGAATCCAAGATCACGTTGAACATTCAGAGTCCACTGTTGAACGTAAGGCGTGGGTGAATCTTTCAAGTATGAGTTCACGGATGGATTTTTTACCGAAGCTGGATCGATAGCGTTGGAAGGAAAGCCCGTAGAAAGGACTACGCTCGGGTCGATCTGGTCCGAGGTGTAGGAAGTCTGTATGAAGTAAGGCGGATTGTTTGTAGGACGACGCGCAACCGGAACATTCTCGTCACGGCCATAGAAGATACCGGCAGCAGCGTGAACTACTGTCTTGGGATCCAACTGATACGCGAATCCCAATCGAGGAGCGAAGTCATGAAAATTTGGATCCTGGAAGGAACGTCGATAGCCATTTCGCGAAGCATCATTGGCGCTCAGTAGTGTTCCATACAGCGGACCAGGCTCCAGGATCACGTCAGATGCGTGATTCGCAGTTTCATAGAAAGGAAGCGGTAACTCATACCGCAATCCCGCATTGACTGTCAGCCGGGAATTTACTTTCCAGTCATCTTGCACATAACCCTGATAGATATGCTGCCGGCTTTCACTTAACGAGTTCGTGGAAACAGTAGACGAGCTTGTATATCCGAGCAGGAAGTCGGCCAGAGGATTCCCGGTGGAGGTGCGATTCTGTGGATCCTGGGTGTAGACGCCGGAAAAGCTATACGAGGGGCGGGCATTCAAGGTAGAGAATGCATAGAGCGTGACCTGCTGAAAATCGAAGCCGAACTTAAACACGTGCCGTCCGTACTCCCAGGTCAGGTTGTCGTTTACCTGAATAGTCCTGCCCTGCTTATCGATAGGAAGGTTGCCGGAGCCTGTCGCAGCCGTCTGCAATACACCGGGTCCTGTCGTTCCGATCGAGTTTAGGCCGGTGATGTTGAATACCGGCAACCCGAGGACACTTGGAAGGTTGGGCGCGCCGATGATCCCGTATTGATCGAATAAACGAGTACCTTTGATGTTCTGCTGCTCTCTGGTTTCCTGATAGCCGATCCGGGCCTCGTTCAGAAGAGTAGGTGTGAATACATGAGACTCGCTTGCGGCGAAGGAGTGAGCTTCCGGTGTAACGATACTCGGGCTGCTGGCAGGCGGCGGCAGGGCGGCGGGCAGAATATTCGTATTGGTGGAGGAAAGATAGCGGGCAAATACCGTGTCTTTATCCGAGAACCGGTGATCGACGCGTCCGATGTATTGATCGTTATTGACGGTTTCCTTCTGGTTGGAAAAGAAGTTGTTCTTTCCCGTGAGGTTTGGTGCCGGGAACAAAGAAACCAACTTAGCCGCAACCGGATCGAAGCTGGATGGAGGAATGTAGTTTCCCGGGAAGGGAGTTCGAACGTACCCGGAACCGTTCGGATTTGCCGTAGTCGTTGCAGGGTTATAGATCGGTGTTGTGAATTGACCTTGAAGCTGGGCGGCTGTCGGCACCACTCCCAATTGAGGTGCCGCGTCATTTGTACGCGAGCTCTGCCACGCAAAGAAGAAGAAGGTACGATTTTTAATGATCGGCCCGCCCAGCGTTGCTCCATATTGGTTCTGGATAAACTGCGGCTTCGCAGTCAACGCTGGTTGAAAGTACGGGCTGGCATCGAGATAAGAATTACGGATGTATTCGAAGAGGCTTCCATGAAAGTGATCCGTTCCCGACCGGATGGAAGCATTGACGACACCACCAGCCGACTGGCCAAACTCCGCAGAGAATGTCCCTGTCTGGACTTTGAACTCCTGAATAGCATCGACGACTGGTTCGATGGACTGAGCTGGCGAGCTGTCGAAGCCCACAATTTTATTTTTATTATCGATGCCGTCGAGAACATAGCTGTTCTGAATTTCGCGCTGTCCATTGGCTATAAATGAGTTGCGCTCGTTGCTTCGTTGGGAAGGAGAAGTGCCTGTGCCCAGAATGGCAAGTTGGATGTAGTTGCGTCCATTCAGCGGCAGGCTTTGAATTTCATTTGCCTCAACGACATGTCCCAGCGACGATGTCTCGGTTTCAAGAATCGGAGCTGAATCCTGAACCTGCACGGAAGTTGCCGTTTGCCCCAGCTTTAAATCGAAATCGACGGCAAGGCGGTCTTGAATGCGGACATTGATATCCGTCTTCGTGATCGTCTGGAAACCGGGCGTGCTGACCGAAACGTCGTAGGCGCCGGACTTTAAATTAACAACCGTGTATATGCCGTCTTTATTCGAAGTGGTAGATACAGATGATCCATTGCTGGGGCTAGATACCGTTACTACGGCGTTCTGGACAACTGCTCCACTCTGGTCTTTTACAGTACCTGAGATGCTCCCTGTATCTACTTGTGAGTACGCAATGCTGGCGAAAGCTAACACAATGACTGCAAGATATTTAAAAAATGAAGACATGGCTGTCGTAGTCCTTGAAATCTAGTTGGAAGAATGAAGGCGGAAACCTAACTGAGCGCGATGCGGGCAGTCCTGGCGGAGAAATCCATAGACTTCTCGACGCGACAAGATAAAGCACGTACTAAGCCAGCTGCACGCAAGCCAAGTAATGCTTCTACCTGCTGAACTATAGGTTTTTCTGAAAGAGACTAGGTAGGATCAACAACACGAACGGCAGAGCGTTGGCTCTGGGACGTGGGGACTGCGAAGCAGTGTGTGGATAAAATGTCTCACAGTGATGCTGATTTAAAGACATCTCATTTCTTTTGTCAAGCAAAGTCTTCTTTAAGAATGCAAATTTATGGAGTACGAATAGCTGTCGTCTTGACAATGAGTCAGCTCCGTCGTTTACTCCATACTGAAGAGTTGAACGCACATGAGATACCTGACTGAGCAAAAAACGTCTGTTGATACTCAAGCCTCAGTGCGTTCCTCGTGTTGTTGCCCCTCCCAGTAAAACCGCCTTTCATCCCGAAGACATTTACAGCTATAGCTCGCGCAGGTTGTGTGTATGGTCTGGGCCATGCGCGGCATAGCTTCAAATATTTCAGCAAGTGAGCCCACCGCGGCTTTTCTACGGAAACTACGACATATGACAATGCTTTGGAAGTGTGCAGCGGTCTCTGTTGCTGCCGGAATAGTCTTAGCGGTGGGTTGCTCCTCACAAAAGAATCAAGCAAAGATCGAAGTTTTGCCAAAATCCGATCCGCAATTCCAGGGGATAGTCAGCGCAGATCCGGCAAAAGCAGTTCCTGCGTGGCCCAAAGAAGTCACGGCAACTAAGGGTGCTCCGAATGTAGTTCTCATACTGGTAGACGATGTAGGCTTCAGTACTACTTCAACTTTCGGAGGACCGATCCAGACTCCTAACTTCGACAAACTTGCTAGCTCGGGTCTTCGTTATAACGAGTTCCATGTAAATTCCCTCTGCTCGCCGACACGTGCGTCGCTTCTGACGGGAAGGAATAATCATCAGGTAGGTTTTGGAACAGTTGCCGAGGCGGCTAGCGGTTTCCCCGGATACAACAGTCTATGGCCGAAGAGTACAGCATCTGTTGCGGAAGTACTGAAGGACAACGGATATAACACGGCCGCTTTCGGGAAATGGCACAACACTCCAACGTGGCAGGTAAGTCCAGTCGGGCCTTATGACCGCTGGCCTACGGGCCTTGGCTTTCAGCACTTTTATGGCTTTCTTGCCGGATACGACAATCAATACTACACACGCCTCTTTCGCGACACTGTTCCGGTCGAGCCACCTTCTACTCCGCAACAGGGTTACAGTCTGACGACGGACATCACGAACGAAGCGATACTCTGGGTGCATCGGCAGGAAGCGGTCGCACCGGACAATCCTTTCTTTCTCTACTACGCTCCGGGAGCAACACATACACCGCACCAGGTTCCCAAATCCTGGATCGAAAAGTACAAGGGGAAATTTGACGCTGGCTGGGATCAGATACGAGAGGAAACTTTTGCGCGGCAGAAAAAGCTCGGCATCATTCCCGCCAACGCAGAGCTTACGCCAAGACCATCGGGGCTTCCCGCATGGAATTCCTTGTCGCCGGATCAGAAAAAACTTTTAGCGCATCAGGCGGAGGTCTACGCAGCGTTTACGGCACAGACCGATTACGAGATCGGTCGTCTGTTGCAGGCGATTGAAGAATCAGGAAAGAGTGACAACACCCTCGTTATCGAGATCTTCGGAGATAACGGAGCAAGTGCCGAAGGTGGTCCGGATGGTTATGACGCAAAAGACGCACAGGGCAAACCATTATCCATCGAACAGCGATTGGCATCGAGTAGCGCCGATGGCAGCGATGTCTACATGAACCACTTTGCCGCGGCCTGGGCCTGGGCTCTTAGTTCACCCTTCCAGGGCACCAAGATGGACGCATCGCACCTGGGCGGCACGCGCGATCCCATGATCCTTTCATGGCCAGACAGGGTTAAGCACGGTGGCGGCCTGCGCACACAATTCCAACACATCACCGACATTGCACCTACCATCTACGAAGCGGCGGGTGTAAAACTTCCGGACGTTGTGAACGGCACCAAGCAGATTCCTGTTGAAGGTTCGAGCCTGCTCTATACCCTGGATCATCCTGAAGAGCCCAGCCATCATCACGTTCAATATTTCGCGACGCTTGGAAATCTCGCTATTTACAAAGACGGCTGGTGGGCGGGAAGGCATATCTGGTCATCCTGGGACAATGCTTCGCCGAACGGTGGACACGCAGGCAATCACGATAATCATCCATGGGAACTCTATGATTTGAACGACGACTATAGCCAAGCGCATGACTTATCGGCAAAATATCCGGACAAACTCAAAGAACTGCAGCAGCTCTTCGATGCAGAAGCCCAGCGCAATAACGTCTATCCAATCTTTCAACCTCCCAGCAAGCAGCCGCTTCCCGCAGGCGACAAGGTGCTCTTTATATATCGCGACGGAGTGGACCGTCTGCCGAATGCAGTTGCGCCGCACATCGTCGGGCGTGCACACACCATCACTGCAGATGTCGAACTGCCGGCACAAGGCGCAAGCGGGACAATCGTAGCGCAGGGAAGCCGCTACGGAGGGTTCACTCTCTTTGTAAAAGACAGGCACGTGATTTACGAGGTAAATGCTTACGGCAACCGCACCGGCCAGCTTGTTTCCAGGGGCATCCTGAAACCCGGCAAAATCCATATCGTGCTTGAAGTGAAACCTCAACTCCAGGCGTCGAACAAATCCAAGAGCAGTCCCGCCTCGTCCTCCGGGATACCGGGCAGTGCACTGCTCACCGTCGATGGAGTAGCACAAGGACAGGCAACCTTCACAAACCTCAATGGCAGCTCTTACACGGAAACGCTTGACATCGGCAGCGACCTGGGGTCACCTGTAAGCCCTGCCTATCAGAGCCCTAACCGTTTCACAGGGAAAATCGATCAGGTGAAAATCGAGCTGCACTAGGTGGTATCGACATATAAACGCAAGCGAAAGTATTTATTTCAACAAAGGATTGTCATCCTGAGCCGAGGCGAAGGATCTGTTTTTTCTTTTCGGTCAGCAGAATGTGAGCGGAGGCGGGAAAAAGCAGGATGACAACCAAGGTGTTCTATATGCCGATACACCCTAAGTCAATCCCGGTTTAGAATCCGTGAGCAAAGGTTCCAGAATTGTTGTTTATTCGCGTCCCGAGGAGGGTTTGATCATGAAGCGACGCAACTTTCTTTCCGGTGCTGCCGCTGCTGCCGGCCTCGCGTTCGCAAGCGCGGCCTTCGGCAGGAAATCAGGTTCATCTCACTTTACTCACAAGGAGCGCGTCGACCGCGCTTTACGCGGTCAGGACCTCGATCGCCCGCCGTTCACGTTCTACCAGCACTACAAAAGGGCGACTGCGCAGCTGGAGGCACAGGACCATCTCGATTTCCATCGAACCTACGACACCGACATCGTCAAGGTCATGAACGATTTCGATTATCCTCAGTCGATGACCGGCAAATGGTATGAGCTGAAGCCATTGAACTCCCCCTTCCCGGACCAGCTTGCTACGCTTCGACTCGTTCGTGATGGACTGAATGGGAACGCTTATTTCATCGATACGATCTACGGGCCGTATATGACGGCCATGATCCTGTTCCAATCGCAACCGCAGTTTGCGAAGCTCGGGAAATCGGAAGAAGTTCAGGACGAGCAGATCAAGAGTCTTCACGAATTTCAACAACAGAATCCAGATGCCTGGCACGGCGCCTTGGACGCGATCACGCAGTCGACCGTCAACCATATCCGGCAGGCCAAGGAAATCGGAGCCTCCGGAGCGCTCGTCAGTATTTTCAATGCGGAAAGCAAGTTCGGCTCCGTTGCGGATTACGAGCGATTCACCCGGCCTTACGATAAGCGTGTCTTCGACGCACTTGCCGACACGAAGCTGTCTATTCTTCACCTGCATTATCTTGAAAGGCCCTATCTCAGCCAGTTTCGGGACTTCAACGCTCCCGTGATTCAATACTCCGTAGAAACCAGCCGAATACCTATTTCCGAGGTCCGAAAGCAGTATTCTCAGCCCATTGCCGGCGGCGTCGATGAAATCGATTTCCAGAAATTGACGGTAGCTGAGATGCGGAAGCAATGGACGGAAGCGCGGGCACAGGCCGGAGCCAAATACATCGCCGCACCGGGATGCTCGGTTCCAAATGGTTCGACTCCGGAGGAACTCGCGCGGTTTCCCCGCGCTCTCGGAATATAGACGCAGCCGATGTAAGGGCCGGAGCAGACGCGGTTCCGTATCAGCCACTTGGTATTAGGCCCGGCTGCGCTATCATCTCGTTTATTTTCAATATCCCTACAGCGTTGTTGGCGAACTCGTGATCCTTCCGGACCCACCAGCTGCCGCAATGCCCTGAGCGATCTGCCGGTATTGATCTTAGATCGCCAATATCAAAGCCGACAGCGTCGAGATAAGCCCGTAACTGGAGCTGGTTATATTGGGAATAAAGATGTTGCGCCGATGTTTCTAGTCTTAACAGTTCAGTGTTTTTCGACACCGGGATAGTCAGTCGCATCGGTGTCTCGCTCTTTGAGGAGATGCGAACGAGTCATTTCTTAGAAGTGGGTCATGCGTTGATTGGTCATAGTGTTCGAGCAACAATCTTGTGATCAACCTGTTTCCGGGGAATCGCTGGCAAGCGGTCCAACTGCTGATAATGCACAAGTACAGATGGTGAGGGCATGGTTCTAAGTAAGGTGTTGCCAGAGGTTGCCTCCGAGACCGGAAGCGGAATGAAGACAGACAAAGAAGGGCTGCGCGAGACACTGCAGCTCGCATCCTTTTTTGCTTTCGTCACATTCGCGCTGCATGTAGCGATGAACCTGCGTGCACAGCATGTTGGCTATGGACTGTTTCGCGATGAGCTGTATTACCTCGTGTGCGGGAGACACCTCGCATGGGGGTATGTGGACCAGCCGCCACTTGTGGCGCTGGCGGCCCGGTTCTCAGAGCTTGTATTTGGATGGCACTCGCTCGCGCTGTTTCGGCTGCTGCCTGCTCTTGCAGGAGCGCTGGAGGTGGCGGGAACCGGATTGCTGGTATTCGAGATGGGCCGTCGCCGCACAGCCCAGGTGCTCGCGATGGTCGGTGTCATGGCCT
>JAATFH010000162.1 GCA_015655315.1 Terriglobales bacterium | reverse complement strand
GCGCAGCAGCGGCGGCGGCCCATCCCAGTCCTCCGAACCAGTTGCCGGAGGGGGCTGGCCCCTGCCCTGGGTTCGCACCCTTCATTGTCCCGGAGTGTCTTGCGGAGGATTCCGCGCGGAGCCGGTGGAGAAAGCGGTCACGGATTTCGGCGGAAAGCGGTTCCTGCGGCACGGTCAAGCTGACCAGAGACAATTCTCCCAGGGTGTCGGCGAGCCTGCTGCGGCACTCTCCACACGTATTGAGATGCTGTTGCACTTTGGCCATTTCGGCAGGAGCGAGCGACCGCATCGCGTAGAGCGAGAGGTCCTCTTCTGAAATGTGATCCTCGTAAATCAAGCTTGCAATGCCTTTCGTAGCGAAATTAAAGCAAGGCGGATGCGCGTTTTGACTGTGCCGAGTGGGTCCCCGGTCTTTTCCGCGATCTCCGAGTGTGTCAAACCTTCAAAGAAGGCCAGTTGTAGAGATTTCTGCTGCTCTTGGGGCAGCTCCTGCACGATGATACGAAGTTTTTCAGCCAGTATGTTCCGTTCCGCCTCGCTGGCCAGGTCCAGGGGAGCAGGAAGAATCACCTCGTCGACCGAATCGGACGGATGGCGCCGGCGGAGGACGTCGATGGCTCTGTTTCTGGCCACGACAGCCAGCCAGCCGCCGAGCGATCCGCGCCCGATGACGAAGGATGGAGCACCGCGCCAGAGTTGTATCAGTACATCCTGCATGACATCTTCAGCCTCAGACGGATCGTGAAGCACACGCAGCGCAACCGAGTAGACGATGCTCGCGTAACGGTCGAAGAGGGAAGCCATCGCCGTTTCATCTCGCTGCGAAATGCGTATCAGCAACTCTGCGTCAGTTGGACTCTGCGCTTCTGTATCTTTCATACGCGCGAAATCGCGCCCCGGATTTGTTGCGTCCTCATGCATGCAACATGCGAGCAGGTATTCTACGAAAAGGTTGCACTCTGCTCCGCTACGAAGTGTCAGCATAACAGGCCCTGCGATGAAATTGCGTCTAGATAAATTGTTGGTGTCACGCCAGATCGTTCCCACACGAGAGAAGGCGCAAGCACTGGTGCTGGCCGGCCGGGTACTCGTCAACGAGCAAAAGGTCGAGAAGCCCGGCAGCAGTGTTGCCGAGGACGCAGCGATTCGCATTCTGGGCGATGACCTTCGTTATGTGAGCCGAGGCGGATTCAAGCTGGAAGCGGCGTTGCAGCACTGGAAAATCGATCTGACGGGGCGCTTCTGCCTGGATGTGGGAGCCTCCACCGGTGGCTTTACCGATTGCATGCTGCAGCATGGTGCTGCGCGGGTGCTGGCGGTGGACACCGGTTACGGACAGATCGCGCAGAAGCTGCGCGCCGATCCTCGCGTGACATTGATGGAACGTACCAACGCCCGTCACACCAAACTGGGTGATCTGCCTCACGGCATCACATTTCTGGGCATGGACGTCTCTTTCATTTCAGCGACCCTTATTCTGCCTGCGGTCATCCCTGCGGCTTTTGATCGATCCTCAGTGAGCGGAGAGAGCGTCGTGCTGGTGAAACCGCAATTTGAAGCGGGCCGGGAACACGTCGGCAAGGGTGGGATCGTACGCGATCCGGCAGCGCACCAGTTGGCGATTGAAAAAGTTCGGGCATGCGTCGAGGAGTTGGGTGGCGAGAGCATAGAAGTTACGGACTCCCCGATTCTCGGAGCCGAGGGGAACCGTGAATTTCTTCTTTACGCCCGCTTTTCCCGAAAGAAGATTTCCTGATAGTGTTGCCGTGGCTATCTGGCAGAATTGACTCATTCTGCGAGTACACTGAAATCTGATGCGACGTATAGCTATCATTTCGAAGCCGCAAAAAGAAGAGCTGATTACACTTGTGCCCGAGTTGGTGCTCTGGCTGCGCACACGCGGATTTGAGCCCGTCCTCGACCCGGTGAGCGGAAATTACGCGCAGGAAAAGAACGTTGTTCCCCGCGGTGAGATGCCGTCTGTCGATCCGGAACTTGTTGTCGTTCTCGGTGGGGATGGCACACTGCTGGCTGCGGCGCGCGTCTTCGCCAAGACGACGATCCCCATCATGAGTGTGAATCTCGGTTCTCTGGGCTTTCTCACCGAGGTGAGACTGGGCGACCTCTATTCCACGCTCGAAGGATGGTGCGACAACTGCACGACAATTGAAACCCGCGCCATGCTGCACAGCGAGCTGTGGCGCGATGGCAAAGTCTTCATCGAGCATGAAGCGTTGAACGATGTCGTGATCGCCAAAGGTGCAATTGCCCGCATGGGTAACTTCACCATCAAGCTCGACAATCAACTCGTGGCATCGTTTCGCGCTGATGGCGTCATCGTCTCCACGCCTACTGGTTCAACCGCGTATTCATTAGCTGCCAACGGCCCTATCGTCGTTCCGAACGTGGACGCTCTGATCGTTTCGCCGGTGTGCCCGCATTTGCTGACACTGCGTCCCATCGTCATGCGCGGCGACTGTAACCTGAGCCTCAGCGTTGAGGGCATTCCCGATCAGACGTATCTGACAGTAGATGGGCAGGAAGCTGTTCTCCTGAAGGTGGGCGATGAGCTGCACTGTCGTCGCTCTCAGTATGGCGTACGGCTGGTTCGCCTTGGCTCAGCCGGATTTTTTGACGTTCTGCGCTCGAAGCTGAAGTGGGGTGAACGTTAATGAAAGGCGACATCCCTTTCCGGCCCTGAACCGTCCAATTGAAAAGTATGGCCAATTAGTATGGAAGGAGCAGCCATGCGCAGCCTTTTCCAAAACGAGGAACAATCACAGGTACGTATCGGCCAGACAGCGGGGTTTTCGGTTCTGCTGCATGCGCTCCTGCTTGCTCTTATCGTTGCGGGCTCCATTCATGTACACCGGATTGTCATCTTTCGTCCGACGACGCGTGGCTCATCCTCGCAGATCGCCATGGTGGCGGTCAGCCGGGGCGCGCTGGCTGCCG
>JAATFH010000074.1 GCA_015655315.1 Terriglobales bacterium | reverse complement strand
GTAGCGCTCGGAGCTGGAGATGCGCGTTTCGGCGGTGTTCTCGGCAGCTGCGATATAGATGCAATTTGAAGGACAGCCCGCAGCGCAAAGATAACAGGCAACGCACTTTTCCAGGCCGTTCTCATCGCGCTGCAAAACGTGCGCGCCGCGAAAACGCTCCTGCAGGACAGCGCCGCGCGTTGGACCGGGGCCGTCAGGGTAGTTCTCCACCTCGGTCGGTTGGAACATCTCCTTGAAGGTGATGCTCATGCCTTTGCTGATGGCCGCGATATTGCGCACGATGGACATGGCATTAGTATACGAGGAGTTCGCGTCCTGCGACAGCCTTTGGCGTCTGTATGATGGAGTCGAACTTTCGAGGTCAGTTTGCATGAAAATTCTGCACCGCTCTGTATTTCTTATTTGGGTTTTGACTTTTGCCAGCCTGGCGGCATACGCACAGGCGTCGCTCAAGGTACAGAATGGAAGCCAACAGTCCACTATTTCGTTGGATGCGCTTAAATCCTTGCCCCACAAGACCGTCACCGTCCATAACCCGCACGAGAATACAGATGAAACCTACTCCGGCGTGCCACTGATTGAATTACTGAAACAGGTGGGCGCGCCCGTTGGAAAAGATGTGCACGGGAAAGCGCTTGCGGAATACGTGGTGGCTATAGGATCGGACGGGTACAAGGCTGTGCTGGCGCTGGCGGAAACGGAGCCGGATTTTCATCCCGGCGAGGTGCTTGTCGCCGACACAATAAACGGCAAGCCTCTCGATTCCAAGATCGGGCCATTTCGGCTGGTGGTTACCGACGACAAACGACCTGCGCGTTCGGTGCGCAATCTGGTTTCCGTGGAGTTGAAAGTAGCGGAGTAAAACTCCACAATTCAGGAGCTTCCAGGTATTTCTGCAAAAACCAAGACGCTATGCGAGAAAAGAGGTGCCCGTGAGATCAGAAGGAAGCTACGGCGCCATGATGCGGTCAGTTAGATCGGGCGCTATCTGCCGAAAGTGCGACACATTGAAGGTGTAGATGCGGCTGCATTGCATTTTTCTTGCGATGTGAACGTGAATCGCGTCATAGACACGGCCGCCGGTCCATCCCTGAGCAGCGCATTCTTTGATGATTTTGCTGTAATCATTGCGTGTCAGCGGCTCTATATCGAACTTCTCAAGAATATTCTGCTGAAGGATCTGCCACGCTTCTGCCGGTGAGATTCGTGGCTGAAATGGTGCTCCCGTCAGCACAGCATAGATTTCAGTCAATCCGTGGGTGGAAATGACGGGCGTCCACCGCTTTTGCTCTATTTGCCGGAAGAGTGCCACGGCATTGGCATTGTGCACATGATTTACGACTGCACGCGCAACGATGGTGTTTGTGTCAACGTAAACCTTCACCAGCCACCGATTTCCCGGATGCGTTCTTCGCGCATATCCTCCACCAGTCGGTCCCAGTCCATACGGCCTACCGGGCGTCCGGTATGGACTAACCAGCCGTCTTTATCACGCACCAGTGCAGATTTCTGGTCGACCGGCTGCAGCAAAATACCCTCGCTGCTCTCTTTGATTTCGAGTTCGCTGTCTTTGCGCAGGCCCAGGCGGTCCCGGATTTTTTTGGGAAGCACGATTCTGCCAGCTTGATCGACCTTTACATGCATGTATCAAGAATGGCATGGAAAAATGGCATTGCCAATAAAAAATGGCATTTAATCAATGCCGAGTTTTTGGCAGATTGCGTCCACTCGTGATTTGGTAGCAGCATCCATCTCGATCATGGGGGGCCACGGACGGGTGAAGCCTTCGGCGGCCCACTTGCGGGTCGCGTCAATTCCCATCTTGCTTCCATAGTTAGGCAGGCGGGAGGCATGATCGAGCGAGTCAATCGGACCTAATGTGAATTGGGTATCGCGTTCCGGGTCGATATTGTTGGCTACCCGAAGAGTCACTTCGGCCAGGTCCTGCACATCGCAGTCCTCGTCCACGACGATTATGATCTTGGTAAACATCGCCTGCCCCATCGCCCAGATGCCGTTCATCACTTTACGCGCCTGTCCTGCGTAGCTCTTGCGGATGGAGACGATC
>JAATFH010000231.1 GCA_015655315.1 Terriglobales bacterium | reverse complement strand
ATGCAGCTCACGCTGGCTGTCGGTATCCAGATAGCGGATGGTTTGAGCGCCGCCCATTCGTTGGGCATCTTCCATCGCGATTTGAAGCCGGCGAATGCGATTCTCACGGATGGCGGCCTGATAAAGATTCTCGACTTTGGTCTTGCCCGGCGGATCAACCTGGAAGAGGCGGAGTTCGACCCCTCAAAATCATCCCGCAGAAAGCCCGGCCCGGTAGCCGCGACCTACACCGCACGTGGCGGCACGATCGGTTACATGGCGCCGGAGCAGTTTGTCACCGGTCAGAGCAGTGTACAGAGCGACATCTGGGCACTCGGAGTCCTGCTGTATGAATTGGTCAGCGGACGCCATCCTTTCGCGCGGCCTGACGCCGATGAGTTTCAGAGGATTCGCGCTATTCAGTTCGTCGATCCGCCCTCTCTCGACCAGTGCTGTCCAGATGTTCCCGCCGAGTTGAGTTCGGTGATTCTGCGATGTCTTGAGAAGAACCCCGCAGAACGCTATGCCAGTGCCGCAGAAGTGCGGGAAGCGCTGAAAACCATTATGAAGGCGCTTCAGATTGAGACGGGCATCATCCCGGGCGAAGCTGCGGCGCATTTGCCCGTATCCACGCCGGGAGATGAGAAGCGGACGACCGGCTTGCTTTCCATGTTGGCTGAGCGCTTCCGTGAATCGGCGGACACGCAGAAGCAGAACACCATCGTGATTCTGCCCTTCAAAAATTTTGGTCCTTCGGAAGTAACGCCGCTCTATGGATTCGCGCTGGCGGATGCCATCGCCGCCAGAATCTCGCGCATGTCCTCCCTGGTCGTCCGGCCAACGAGTGCGCTGATGCATCTGCCGCTCGCGCAACTCGATCCGCTCGAAGTGGGGAAGAAGCTGCTTGTGCGGTGGGTGCTGACGGGAAACTTCATGCGTTCGGAAAAAGGATTCGACCTGAACTGGCAGCTCCTCGATATTTCCGGGCAGAGTGTCAGCGGCGGAGGTGCCATCAGTGTCCCGTCCTTCGACCTGATCGCGGTGCAGACAGAAATCTGCAACGAAGTTTTTGCCTCGTTGCAGGGAATTGGCCAGCTGACCCAGACCAATGACCGCAGCGGGACGCCGCGCACGACGCTGACCGAAAAAATTTCTGAAGAATACCTGCAGGCGCGCGCCATGCTGTCGTCGTTTATGCAGCGCACCGGCAGTAAAGTTGATCTTGATCGTGCGCGCGAGCTGTTCGATCGTGTCGTACATAGCAGCGGATCGTTTGCGCCTGCATGGAGCGGTCTGGGCATCACCCATCTGCAATATGTCAGGCATGGATTCGGCGGCCATATGCACGTCATGGCGGCGCGGCGCGCCTTCGATCAGGCGCTCGATCTTGATCCGGGTTCAGTCGAAGCCAATCTTTACCGTGTTTATATGCTGCTGTCCCGCGGCGAGAAAGAGAGCGCCCGTCACGGCATCGAGCATCTGCTGAGAACGGCGTCCAACGACTGGAACGTGCATCTGGTGGCGGGTATGACGCTTCGCGTCGATGGTGTGTATGAAGAGGCGCTCGATCAATTCAACCAATCGCTCAAGTTGAATCCGTCGAACGCGCCAGTCATTTACAACCATCGTGCGCGCGTCTACCAATACCAGAACCAGCTCGAACTCGCGGATGAAGAACTGGAAAAAGGCCTGACGCTTGAGCCGAGACATCCTCTGCTGCGTACTTCGGTGGCCTATCAACGCATGCGGCAGGGAGACTTACGGCAAGCCATCGAGATGCTGGAATCAGTGATCCGCGACGACGACAGCATGCGCATCGCCTATCCTACGCTCGCGATGTGCTACGTCCAGGTAGGCGAGCGCGAGCGGGCGGTTTCGCTCATCACGGAAGGGTCGCTGTCCGCCGCGGAAGCCGATAGCGAGATGGCGTACCGGCTGGCCACATACTTCGCCGTGGAAGGAGATGAGAGCGAGGCGCTGCACTGGCTCCGCCGCGCGATCTATCTCGGAAACGAAAACTATCCCTGGTTCGCCAAAAATCCGGCGTGGAACCGCCTGCATGAGCACACCGATTTCGAGCGCATTCTCGAGGACTTGAAGAAGAGCTTCCGACGCAACCAGAAAACGTGGAAGCGGTTGCTTGAACAGATACCGAAAGTTCCGCAGGTCTAGCTGCAGCTTATTCTTTCGCGGAACTCTTCACCAGCTGTTTAGGCGCGACGTTGCGCCATGCAGCTGCCAGCGCGGGCTGCAACGTTTTCTTCGTCGCTTTTTTCAGATGCACATGGGTGGCTCCGTTCTTTCCCCAGTAGCCGGGAACCGGAGTGAAGACTTCCGGCCACTCGCGAACAAACTCATCCTGGTCGAGCACTGGGAGCTTCACCATGCCGTATGTCTTGTCGGGATAGGCAAGGGTGGCAAAAATCTTGCCCGCCACGCGGAAGTCAGGATGATCCATATGCTCGGCCTCCACGGCTTCCGGAAAGCTGAGCGCGAGACGGCGGAAATCGTTAGCTGTCATGCGTTGTCTCCAATCCATATTTCTTAATGCAGGGGAACAGTGGGTGTGCGTGGCTATTTCTCCTGCACGGCGGCCTGCATATCCTCGGGCGAAACGTCTTTGACGTGCGTTCCAAGCCACCATTGGAAGCCGAACGGATCTTCCACTCCAGCCATGCGGTCGCCATAGAACTGATCGGCAGGTTCGCGAAGGCTTTTTGCCCCTGCAGACAACGACTGTTGATAGACCGCGTCGCAGTCTTCGACATACAACATGATGCTGACAGCCGATCCACCAAAGTGCTTCGGGCTGTAGATTCCCTTCTCGGGAAATTCATCGGCCAGCATGACGACCGAATCGCCGATCTGAATTTCGGCGTGGCCGATACGGCCATCGTCTTGCGTCATGCGCATGCGCTCGGTGGCGCTAAAGGCCTTCTTGTAGAACTCGAGTGCCTCCGCTGCTCCCTGGACATGCAGATAAGGCTGGATGCTGTGATACCCGTCGGGAATTGCTTTTACTGGTGACATCGGATCAATCCTCCATACGCCGATCATTGTCGTCGATTCCAGAAACGCCGGTATTGTAAAAATTTGACCTGCGCGTTGTCACAATCTAGACGAGCGGTATGTGGTTCAGATGCGGTGTGGCAGCGGCCAGATAGGCAGAGGGCGTCATGCCGGAAAACGACTGGAAATCGTGGATGAAATGGGCCTGGTCGTAGTATCCGCAGTCCAGCGCCACCTGTGTCCAATCGACCTGCTTTGCGCCGTGTACCGTGGTAAGCGCCTGTTGAAAGCGGCGCACGCGGCAGAAAGACTTTGGCGTAAGTCCAACCTGCTGGCGGAAGAGCTGAATAAAACGGCGTGGGCTGAGGCCAATCTGCTCCGTGATCTTTGCGATCGTTGTTGTATGCGGAACATGGCGGAAATGGCGCAGGGCATAGTCCACAGCTGGATGCCAGGCAAGAGGCCGCGCAATCTGCGCAAGCATGTTCTGCTCAAGGATTTGAAACATCGCATCGACGCATGGAGCAGCCAGCATCCGTTCGCGCAGTTCCTCGACGCGTGAACGCCAGAGGTCTTCAAGAGGCAACGACGCATTTTCCATGGCATCGGCAGGCTCGCGGAAGAAGGGAAATGAGCCGCCGGGTTGGAACTGAATGCCAAAGACTCGTTCCTGCTCAGCTGTGCCAATCACAAAATAGTTCGTGCGGGCGCCGGAAAGGACGGCATGTCCGTAGGTATCGAAGCGGCTTAGATCATCTGAATGGTAAATACGAATGGGCGCGTCTTGCAGGTTGAAGACGATCGTTGCTTCGCCGTTGGGCATGAGCCGCTCATGGGTGTGCGTCCCTTCCGGCACACCTTCCCAGTACCAGAAGCACTGTACGAAATGCTTGAGCGGTGGAGGGGGCATGTAGCGAAGCGATAGCATCCAGGCTCCTGCCAAGGAGTCTACGCCTGTCGTCCAACAACAAAAAAGAGCGCATAGGCGCTCTTTTTGGGGAAATCTTTTTTGGGGAAATTCTGGATCGATGCTTAGTTTCTTGTAGGCATCAGGTCCATCGGTTCGGTAAGGCTGAAGGTCACAACGGAGCCCTTGGGGACTTCCGCGATTTCGGGATGCTGCATCATGAGATGCGCCGTAATCACACCTGCGCCCACCAGAGAACCGATGACTGCGCCGTGTACGCCAGCGATTTTCGCGCCAACGATGGCTCCTGTGCCTGCCCCGGCGCCATATTCAATCGCGTCTTTTTTCAGGTGCGAAGCTGGCTGAATGCCGCCTTCACGGTCAGTCCGGGTGTTGGGAGCTTTCGACTCAATCACTTGCCCGTAGAGATGATATGCCGTGCCATCGGGGAGAATCACGACATCGGGACGCAGCCGCAGTGTGGCTGGCTGGCCAAAGTGATGGCCCTGGCTCACGCTCACTACGCGGCCACGCAATTCTGAGCCCGCAGGGATAATGACTCGACCGTTTTTATAAACATCCGTTGCTACCTGGGCCTTGAATGCGGTGCCAGCATTCGTCTCTTTGGTAGAGAGGTTGTCCAAAAGCTTGGCGCGGATGTTCGTGCCTTCCGCCAATTCGTTATTGGGCGAAGGCACGTAGCCAACAATGTCTTCGTCAGGATTGTAAGGTCGTTTTGCGAGCGTGACGCTTGCCGGCTGCGCCGGTGTGCTTGCAGGAGCGGATGATACAGACGTTACGACCCCGTAATCAGGATTCGAAACTGGAGCGGGAGGGGCGCTCGTTGCTGGTGTGGATGCTGCAGGCTGTGCCGAAACGACAGGAGAGGGTTTCGCCACCGGGGCATTTGCCGGCTGATCCTGACTGGTGACGATGGCGTCATCTGCCGGGGGGGTGGAAACTCCCTGATTGGGGGACTGGCTGGTCTGCTGGGCAAACACTGCAGGAGCCAGCAGTAGTGAGCTGGCGAACGCAATCAGTGCGAGAGAATTTCCCGTCTTCTTCATAGGTAACTCCATCACCTTCAAAACTTCTTTGCTGAATCCTGAACCTTTCGCAACTGTTAACGAGACGCAATTCAATTGCACTGCGTTGTTCGCTATCTGCATGAAACTCGGAACGGGCGAACAGTTACGTCTGAAAACAAGACTAGACGAATCGATGTAGGCGCACTATAGCGAGATGTATCTCCCGAACCAGAACAGACAACATATTAATAAGAATGGTGCAGTTGACCGGACAAAAGAATATTTGCCGATCGATGAATGTCCGGTCAATCGATTGTGTTGCGAGCAGGAACAGAGCCGTCTTTGGTATCCTTTCCAAGGACATTCACCCAGGTTTTCTCAGGAAGGTTGTTTCACTGCATGTCGGATTTTGTAGACACCATAGGCGGCTTTGCCGGCGAGCCGATTCGTGTGGACCGACGCCCCAAACTCAAGGACCGGCTAAGACACCAGATTTCGAGGGACGAAATGACAGAGATTGCAGCTATTCATGCGCGCGAAATTCTTGATTCGCGTGGAAACCCGACAGTGGAAGCCGATGTGGTGCTTGCAGATGGCTCTGTGGGACGGGCCGCTGTGCCGAGTGGTGCTTCTACAGGAGAGCACGAAGCCGTTGAGCTGCGCGATGGAGATAAGAGCCACTATCTGGGAAAAGGTGTTTTGCAGGCCGTCGAGAACGTCGAAAGCATCCTCGCTCCCGAACTGACGGGCATGGATGCCACCAACCAGCGCCTGCTCGACGCGACGATGATCTCTCTCGACGGAACGCCGAATAAGAGCCGCCTGGGCGCGAATGCGATTCTTGCCGTGTCCATGGCAGCGGCGCGTGCCTCGGCGATCTCGCTCAAGGTGCCGCTGTATCGTTATCTCGGTGGCGTGAATGCTTCTGTTCTTCCGACGCCGATGATGAACATCCTCAATGGCGGCGCGCACGCTGACAACAACGTGGACTTTCAGGAGTTCATGGTCATGCCCGTCGGCGCCGAGCGTTTCTCTGATGCGCTGCGCTGTGGTGCCGAGATATTCCACACATTGAAGGGCGTGCTCAAGAAGAGGGGCTACAACACCGCAGTCGGAGATGAGGGCGGGTTCGCTCCTTCGCTCAAGTCGAACACCGAAGCAATTGAAGTTATTCTCGAAGCCATTGAGATTGCAGGCTACAAGGCTGGTGAAGACGTAGCGATTGCGCTCGACCCGGCAGCGAGCGAGTTCTACGACAAGGAATCGGGCAAGTATATCTTCAAGAAGTCCGACAAGAGCGAGAAGAGCAGCGAAGAGATGGCGCGCTTCTGGGAGAACTGGACGCGGCAATATCCCATCGTCTCTATCGAAGACGGATTGGCGGAAGACGACTGGCAGGGCTGGAAATATCTGACCGACCTGGTCGGCGATCATGTGCAGCTTGTAGGCGATGATCTTTTCGTCACCAATACCGAGCGCCTGCAACGCGGCATCGAGGAAGGCATCGCGAACTCGATTTTGATCAAGGTGAACCAGATCGGCACCATCAGCGAAACGCTAGAAGCGATTGCGTTGGGCCGTCGCTACGGCTACACCTCCATCATTTCGCACCGCAGCGGCGAGACGGAAGACACCTTTATCGCTGATCTGGCAGTAGGAACCGGCGTTGGACAGATCAAGACTGGTTCTGCTTCGCGCACGGACCGCATCGCTAAATACAACCAGCTTCTGCGAATCGAGGAAGAATTAGGTCAGGCAGCTGAATTCCTCGGCCTCGAAGCGGTAAACTTTGGCGAGTAAGTGAATCAAGAACGCGCGGATATACAATCCGCGCGTTTTGCTTTGCCCACTAATTTCAGGAGCATCTTCATGCGAACTATTCAAGCAGCTGTCTGCGTCATGGCGTTTTCTATTTCGGCGCTTGCGCAGCAGCCGGCAACATCGACACCTCCCAAGCCTGCGGCACCGGCAACCACGCCTTCATCCGCCGCCAGTGAGCCCGCCATTAAGCCGCCCGCGAATCCGATTACGGCTGCACAGATCAAGGAAATGCAGGAACTGACCGGCGCCGAGGCGATGAAAAAGCGGATCGTAGGGAATGCCATGCAGTTTTATCGCAGCCAGTTTCCTCCCTATATTCCGAATGACGTTATCGAGGATCTGGACAAGAGCCTGGAGAATGCCGATCTCGAATCGCATGCCGCGGATATCTACCCGAAATATATTTCTACGGAAGATGCTGTAAAAATCATCGAGTTCTACAAGTCCCCCGCAGGCCAGCGCATGATTGCGGCGCAGCCGTACATGATGACGGAGATGCAGCGCTCGGCCGTGCAGGTGGCGCAGCAGACGGCCAAGGATGTGTTGGCACGTCACAAAACGGAGATTGAAGCAGCGCAGCAGAAGTACATGCAGCAGCAACAGCAGCCGAAGCCCTCGCTCAACGCCCCGCCCAAGCCTTCCACCGATACGCCGCAGAAGCCATAGCATGGCTTCATCTGTCTGCCACGTACTGCAATAGGAGAACGAGTTGTCGATTCACAAGAGGCCGCTGGTCCTTACGATTCTGGATGGGTGGGGCTACCGCCCGCAAATCGAAAACAACGCGATCGCGTTGGCGCGCAAGCCCACCTATGACAAGCTGCTCGCCGAATACCCGAACACCCTGCTGCACGCCTCCGATCATTTCGTCGGCCTGCCCGATGGACAGATGGGTAACAGTGAAGTGGGACACCTGAATATCGGTGCCGGCCGCATCGTCCGGATGGACATTACGCGCATCGACGCGTTGATTGCGAGCGGGGATTTCTTTGTGCATCCCGTGATCGCAGAAGCGATGAAAAAGGCCCGCGATGGAGGGCATCAGCTGCATCTGTTCGGCCTGCTCTCCGATGGCGGTGTGCACTCACATCAGAAGCACCTGTATGCGCTGCTCAAAGCTGCAAAGCAGCATGGAGTGGAGCGCGTCTTTGTGCACGCGTTCATGGATGGCCGCGATACTTCGCCGACCAACGGCGCTGGTTACCTCGCTGCGCTGGAACAGAAGATGCGCGAATACGGCGTCGGCAAGATTGCTTCGGTTTCCGGCCGCTATTACGCCATGGATCGCGACCGCCGCTGGGAACGCGAGAAGATGGCCTTCGATGCGATGGTGAAGGGCCGGGCCGAGGGCGGAGCCTATCAAGACCCTGTCGTGCGGGTGAAAGAGTTGTACAACAACGGAATCACCGACGAATTTGTCGTGCCCTTTGTTGTGGCCGATGAGCATGGCCATCCGAATGCCGTCATACGCGACGAGGATGTCTGCATCATGTTCAACTACCGCGCTGACCGTGCTCGTCAAATTACGCGCGTGCTGGCTCGCAACAGCAATTTCACCAAAGAAGGTGGACGCGAGCTGATCAATGCGGCGGAACTCGACGAGACAATTCCACGCAGCGAAGTTCCAACGAATCTTCACTACGTCTGCATGACGCAGTATGACAAGCACTTCACGCTGCCTATGATCATCCTGCCGGAGTCGATGGAGAACCTGCTGGCAAATCTGCTTGCGCAGGCAAACTTACGGAACCTTCGTATTGCAGAGACGGAGAAGTATGCGCACGTCACGTATTTCTTCAATGGGGGAATTGAAACGCCGTTCCCCGGAGAAGACCGCGTGCTCGTGCCATCGCAAAAGGTGGCGACATACGATCTGGCTCCCGAGATGAGTGCCGCGGGTATCGCCGATGCCGTTGTGAAAGCTGTCGAAGATACCGCATTTGATCTGGTGGTCGTCAACTTTGCGAATGCCGACATGGTTGGCCACTCCGGAAAGCTGGCACCAACCATCAAGGGCGTAGAGACAGTGGATGCCTGCCTGAGACAGATTTACCAATCCATTCGTCAGCATGGCGGATCGCTGTTGATTACCGCCGACCATGGGAATGCGGAGATGATGGTCGATCCGGTATCCGGCGGCCCACACACAGCGCATACGACGAATCCTGTACCCTTTATTTTTGTCAGTGAAGATGCAGGGAGCTACTCGCTGAGACCAGACGGTTCACTGCGCGATATCTCTCCGACGATTCTTGGAATGCTCGGGATAGATCAGCCGGGGCAGATGACCGGCGGCGACCTGCGTCGACGAATCGGCTAGACGCTACAAATAAAAAAGCCCTCACCACGGTGAGGGCTTTTTCTCAGATATTTCTATCAAAAGACTTTCTGCTGGTGGGGATACCATGTGATCTGTGCGGCTACGGTCGTGTCATCTTGCACACCGGGTTTGTAGACAGGAGCCACCCAGCGTTCATACTGCACCCAGCCGTTGATCTCAATGTCTTTATGGATGCGCTTCACGACATTGAATTGGTAATCGTTCTGCGTGGTTCCTCCAGTGACCAACTCGCGTGACGCTTTTGCGTTGCGGTAGTTGAACTGTATTTGTTCCTGCGGGGATAGATGCCAGGTAAGCCATGCCTGTCCACCAGTGGACTGACGTCCGATCCAATCCCCCATGATCTGACCTTTATTCGTGTAACCCTGCCTCTGAACGTTTTCGATGTAGAAGAAATATGGGCCGCCGGTGCTGACAGCGTCTGTGGTTACTCCCTCGACGCGCAAATCAAGCTGGGGCAGTCCAGGAACGTGCGACAAATATAAACCGGGGCGAAATGCTGAGCGGCGCGGCGCACTGATGGGGCTCACGTCGTCATGAACCATGGAGTCCGTATAAAGCGTGAGCCATTTCCGCAGATATGGCAGGCGATAAGAGAAGTCAAAAGTACCGAAGCGCGCACCTGGATCCTCGCGCGAGTTCTTCTCTTCGGGGGTGACATTTTGTGCGCTGAAAAAGCTCTTCAGGAAGGT
>JAATFH010000477.1 GCA_015655315.1 Terriglobales bacterium | reverse complement strand
GATTGCGGCCAGCGCCGATCCAAAGCCCGGAAATGCATTTGCGTGCATCGCATGCTCCATGGGCATGGTCTCTGCCGCTGATATTTTCAACAGTACCGGAAGAAGCATGAATCCCGCGCCATGCGCCGACGCCATGAGAAAAGACCAGAAAGTAAGGTCTGCAAAACTCACCTGCATGCCTCCCCAGCGAGGATGACCTTTACCCAGCAATCGGTATACGCCAAATCCAACCAGCAAAACCACAACCCCGATCCTGACAGCGAAGAGGGGCAGGATTGCACCGGCGACGACAGCGACGGCAACCACGAGCCCCATCGCAATCACATGACCTGCTGCAATCGGCAGCAACGACTGCCAGACGGCGCGGGGATTCTTCTGCTGCAAGCCTAATGCAACGGCGAATAGCCATCCCATCGCAGGATTGAGGCCATGGTATGCGCCCAGAGCGAAAAGCGTCGTCCACGCCCACACTGGAATATGCGTCATGAGTAGCAGTACGAGTCCGAAGAAGCGTCACCACCTTCGAGTCGAACCTGATGGCTGCGGAGACCGTCGAACTGAAGAAAGAACTTCGGGTCGACGGTCATCCCGCCGTCTGGATTAGCATCGAGCTTCACCATCCAGCTGCGGATACCATCGGGATAGAACTGCTCATCCCACGGAGCATAGAGTGAGTTTGTGAAATAGACACGCCTGCCGTCCCGACTGACCTCTACCATTTGCGGTCCGCCGTTCAGCGCCGTGCCGGGATCGGATGGATGCGCCGCGTGCCGGACAATGCCGCCGAGATGTACAGAGCCGGTAAGCTTTGGGTTGAATGGATCGGTCACGTCGTATTGCTGGAATTCACCCGTTCCCCAGCAGGACACGTAGAGGAACCGATCGTCCAACGACAGATTGATATCCGAGACCAAAGGCGGAACAGCCTTGAAGCCTTTCAGCAGTGGAGGCAGCAGGTCAGGATCGGCTGCCTCTGCCGGAATCTCGATTACCTTCTTAATTGCCCAATTGCCGTTGTCACGGTGCCATAGCCATATCGAAGCGGACAGGTCTTTCAGAGAAACGACGACTCCGGCAAATCCATAGGCCTTCGCTGGATCATGCGCCGGGCGAAGCTCCATAACCATCTGCTGCTCCGCGCCCAGATCGAGGGTCTGGAGGTGCTTGCGCTTGCGCAAATCCCAGACATGCAGCGAATGACCATAGCCGCCCTTCAGCAGAATTTCGGGATTGAGCCCGGACTCAATCATGTTGGGCGTGCCCCACTCGCTTGTTATCAGGGTGTCATGTCCCAGATGCCACCAGAAGTCGTAGGCGAGATATTGGGGCCCGCGCTCGATCTCCCACTTTCCCAGAACCTCGAAGCTGTCGGGATCGAGGATGAAGATGCCTCCGGGACCTTCCCCGTCGGGAGCACCGAGCGCGCTGACGAAAATCCCGTGCGGACCGCAGTGGACGGTGTGCGGGCGACTGTACCCGGTTCGCTGGGCGAGCGTCTCAGGCTCGATTACTTTGATGATTTTTGGATTCCGCGGATCAGGTTTCGTGTCGATGATGTGAATTCTCGATGACCGTATGCCGGGCACGACCAGGTAGCGCCGTTCCGTATGCGGATGCGATGCATACGGGCACAAGCATGCGCTGCAGGCATTCCAGCCAAAATGGTGCAGCTCGTCACCGCTGTTCGGCAGGTCCACCTGGCCCACAAGCTTGCCGTATGTATCGGACGACGGATCAACATCGACGACGCCGATTGCGTCGGGAGAGCCTGCGTGCTTCGGATTGAGGAGAGCAACGAACGCAAGCTTTTCCGGCGGTGCTTCACTTGCCAGCTTCGGTGAAGGATAAAACGTAGGATCCGGGCGCCAGAGCGTCATTCGATTCTCCCCTCGGTGTGATGCCGCGAATTCTGCGGCCAAATGAAAGAGACCTGATGACCATGGCTATGGCCGGGTCTCTTGAACTGACATGTCATTCAGGTAGCTGGTCTACGTATTCGCGTTCGCATCCCGCTCAACCAGCATGGAGCCGTTGGGACAACAACATATGAACGCTCGATCCAGCTTCATGGCTGCTACCATAGCGCTCCTTCGTGTTGCCCGTCAACCAAATGTAAATACGATGCAAAGCTGGAATTCCCTGGCTTGATAAAAGAAAAGGAGCACTGCATATACTCGAAGATTGGAGCTGCCGCTCATGGCGCAGCTTCGATCCTGACTCGACTCTCATCCCTGAAAGGTCCTCACGATGGCCACTGTAAAGCTTTGGACAGACGAAGAAGTCTCAGCCAATCCTCGCGTGAAAGCAATCTTCGACGATATCCGGGCCACCCGAAAGACAGATTTTGTGAATAATTTCTGGCGAGCTCTCGCCAATCAACCAGAGCTTCTGCAAAGAACCTGGGCGAGCATTAAGGAGGTCATGATCGAACCGGGCGCTCTTGATCCGCTCACCAAAGAACTGATCTATATCGCCGTGTCGACAACTAATAGCTGCAGTTACTGTATACACTCCCATACGGCAGCGGCACGATCCAAGGGTCTGAGCGACCAGCAGCACGCCGAATTTCTCGCTGTCATCGGTATGGCAGCGGAGACCAACGCATTGGCCAATGCACTCCAGATTCCTGTCGACCCGGAATTCGTAGTCGATTAAAGGGTGGTTGCGAATGCGCGCAAAGCTCGGTTACTTGGGCTGGTTGCGTGAGAATACAGGGGCCATTGCTTCGAATACGCCGTCATCCCTGATCAGCTTATGAAAGAGAATCGCTGCGATATGCATCAGGATGCATGCGAAGAAGGCAAAGGCCAGATAGTAATGTGCGCGCCATAACAACGTATGCAGGCTCGGACTCACAGGCAGGATCGATGGCAGATGCACACCGCCAAAAAGCACCACCGGGTAGGATGCAGCGGACAACATCCCCCAGCCGATCAGCGGCATGCCGATCATCAGCGCGTAGAAGGCATACTGCGACAGTTCCGCGGCTAGCTTAATTGGCTCCGGCAGGTCAGGCGGCAACGCGGGCGCTTTGTAAATAAAGCGCAGCGTCAGGCGGATGAGTGCAAGCACCAGAATAGCAATGCCGAGCGGCTTGTGAATCTGCACCAACGTCAGGTACCTAGGCGTGACGGTCGAGACCATGCCCACACCGATGAACAACATGGACAGAATGCAGATTGCCATGAGCCAGTGAAGCAGTCGCTGCGGCGCGGTGAAGCGTTTGCGGCTTGTTGTCATTGCTTGGCTCCTGTCGTGGTGCCCGGATAGTAGGAGGCTTCGGCTGTGCGGCTGTTGTACGACCGAGAATAGGCGGCCGAACGAGCGGCGGGGAATGGGTCATCGGACGTCGTGATGCCGGAAGGTAACACGGTCGGGTCGAAATTGATGTTGAGACACGGACCGTCACGCTCCGGCTCGATTTGCTGGACGGTGAGAGTGCCAACCTCGACTGTGCGGCGATCCGCCGGCCAAGCCTTGTTGGGATCCGCCGTGGGATCACCCGGGTTGGCGACGGTCACGATCACGCTCCAGCGTTGAGGGCTGGCGGCGACACGCTGGGTGATCTCCTGTTCCAGGAAATCAGGGCCACGTTTGGTCAATTCATCCGGCGGAACCGATACAGGTTGCGCCGCTGGAACCAACGACCAGCGTATCGGATGCTTGGCGCCGGACCCATCGACAAATAGAAAGGAGTCAAGACTGTTGTAGCGCTCCTCGGCATAGCTCCCGGTCCAGGGAGCACTCTTGGCCCAACCAAGGAACGTGATGAATTCCGGATGCGCGGCAATGAACTTCTTCATCGCATCGGGATCCTTGCTGGCTGAGGCAGTCAGGAGTTCGTAGAAGCCTTGCGGCGTCGATACAGGGAAGATGGGCGCATCGATCATGGCGCTCCGCCATTCCTGCCCATCCGGCGTCGTGATGCGGATGCCGATGCCGCGCACGCGCACCATCGCATCGGCTGCGTTCGGATCCGCGGTGCCAAGGTTGAATCGTCCTACGACCGGATATTGACCTCGGACGAAGACCGGTGCCTTGGAAAGCGCCGAACCATCACCGTTAGCCTCGAACGTACCGGTGAAACAAATGCCTTTGGCGTGGTTGCGGCGATGGCCCAACGCCGGGCCACCGGGAGGTGCTAACGCCGCCACTACCTTTTTGGGCGTCAGCCTGTGCGGCGACAGCCATCCTGCCGTGTAGGCAAAAGCAATCGCGGCTACGCCTACCACCACAGCAATGATTACCACCGGACCAAGCCGAAAAGATTTAGGTGATGCAGATGACTGGACCATTCAAACCTCGTTTCTTGCAGGGCGTGGGATCTCAGGCCGATACCGTCACTGTCTCGCCGGAGACTCTGCGCGCACTAGCGGAAGGTGCTTCGCATCATTGCTTGATTCCGCGCCATTTGAGCGTAACGATACAATTCATCATAGCGCGCCGTGAACTGCTTTTTCTTTCCAGAGCGCATAAAAATTGTCCGTAAACGAATTACAACACGGCTGTGTGACCTCGTCGGATACAACTCTGAACTGGAACAGTAGACTTAATCTTGCATGAAAAAAATAGGCTTCCTCTCATTCGGTCACTGGACACCTTCACCACAGTCACAAACGCAGTCGGCGGCTGACGCCCTCTTGCAGTCTATTGATCTCGCCGTGGAGGCCGAGCGCCTTGGAATGGACGGAGCCTACTTTCGCGTTCATCACTTCGCGCGTCAACTGGCATCACCGTTCCCGCTGCTTGCTGCGGTCGGTGCGAAGACGAAAAGAATTGAAATTGGGACCGCAGTGATCGACATGCGGTATGAGAACCCTCACTATATGGCGGAGGATGCTGGCGCTGCGGACCTCATTTCTGGCGGACGCCTGCAGTTGGGAATCAGCCGCGGTTCTCCTGAGCAGGTGATCGATGGTTGGCGCCACTTTGGTTACCGCCCAGTTGAAGACGAGACCGACGCAAAGATGGGCCGGGAGCACGCAAAAGAGTTTTTCGAACTATTGCGAGGCAAGGGCTTCGCTCAGCCTAACCCACGGCCAATGTTTCCCAATCCGCCAGGGCTGCTGCGTCTGGAGCCGTACTCCGAAGGATTGCGTGATCGTATCTGGTGGGGAGCGGGTTCCAATGCGACGGCTGTCTGGGCCGCCAAGCTCGGAATGAACCTGCAATCCTCAACACTCAAAGTCGACGAGACCGGGGAACCATTCCATATCCAGCAAGCTGCGCAGATTCGAATTTTTCGCGCAGCCTGGAAGGAGGCTGGCCATACCCGCACTCCGCGCATTTCCGTCAGCCGCAGCATCTTCGCGTTGATCGACGACCGTGATCGTGCCTATTTCGGACGAAGCGGTCAGGAAGGGGACAAGATCGGCTTCATCGACGCATCAACGCGGGCGATCTTCGGTCGCAGCTACGCCGCTGAACCGGACGTCCTCATCGAGCAGATCAGAAAAGACGAGGCTATCGCAGAAGCCGACACCCTCTTGCTGACCGTCCCGAACCAACTAGGAGTTGCCTATAATGTGCATGTCCTAGAGGCGATTCTGACCACTGTCGCCCCTGCTCTCGGTTGGCGTTAATCGCCAACAAGCTATGCTGGAAAACGTGTCGTTGAGTGTCATCTCGGGATCGATCACTCGAAAATAGGCAGAGTAATTATGCATCGGGCGCCGATGGTCATTTCTTCATCAAACCGAATTGCTCCTCCCGCCCGATCGATGACCAGCTTAGCGACTGACAATCCCAGACCAGCTCCGCTATTCGAAGCGACGCCTTTGGCAGCGCTCGTGAAGAAACGCTCGAAAACTCGCTGATGCTCTCCTGCCGGAATTCCCGGGCCTTGATCTTCGAAGGCAATGAGCATTTTCGGCACCGTTCCGTCTGTCTGGGAGTATGAGATTGTCAAGATCGACTTAGGTGGAGAAAATTTCAGGGCGTTGTGAAGAACATTGAGAAATGCAGTACGAAGGAGACTGCGATCTGCTCTTACGCGTGCTCTTCCAATCGTCTCGTTTTCCACGGTCACTGAGACCTGACGATCCTCGATGATAACTTCCAGGAGACTCAATACTTCATTAACAAGTTCTGAGATACAAAAAACTGTCTCTGCAGTTGCCGACCCTGTTGCTTCTGCCCTCGCCAGGAGAAGCAGGCTTTCGATGGTTCCATTGAGACGGACTGTTTCTTCGAGAATACTTTCCAGCGCCTCTTTATATTCTGCAGAATCCTGGCCTTTTCCCAGCGCAACCTCTCCTATGGTTCTAAGAGCGGCCAATGGTGTTCGTAATTCATGAGCGGCATCCGCGGTAAATCTCTGTAATTGATAAAACGCCTGCTCCAGCCGATCGAGAAGATGATTTAAGACGCGTCCTATCTGGCCCAACTCATCGTCTGGATTTTCAATCGTCAGGCGCTCATTGAGGTTGCTGGCTGTGATGCCTTCGGCACGGATTGCCATTTGATGGAGGGGACGTAACGCCCGTTTTGCGATCATTTGTCCCGCGAAGGCTGCAAGTGCCAGCGCCACGGGAGTTGCTATCAATAGCAGTAGAAGAAACTGAAGCATCCTGTCGCGTAAGGGAACCAGGCTATAGCCGAGTCGAATCAGCATCGTTCGTCCCTGCAACGCGTGAATGTGACTTACCACGAAGGCATGCGACCCGTCCTGCAGACGCACGATACGGTCATCAAAATCAGTGTCGCCCTCCCCCAGCCTGTTTGGACCATCCAGAGACATTCCCCTCAGAGTCGCGCTGCGGTAAAGCACATTGCCGTTGAGATCCCGCACTTCCATGAGTCGGTCAATGAGCAGGTGCGATTGCGGTCGAGAGAAATAGTCCTCTCTGAGGTTCAGCTTCCCTTGTCCGTCGAAGTAGAGAAGACCTTCAGCCGTGATTACGTCCTGCACTTCATCATGAAACAGTTGCCGGGTGAGTACCCCATATTGAAATACGAACACTAATGCTGCGTATATGAGCAGGAGGGCACCAAGAACGCTCACATACCAAAGTGTGAGCCGGCTGCGAAGATTCGTCGGCCTGGGTAATTTCAAACTCGCGGCTCCCTCAGGCTGAAGCCGAGTCCCCGTACTGTTTGTAAGAGCTTCGGTTCAAATGGATCATCGATTTTTTTTCTGAGCCGGGCTATCTGTACATCAATCACATTGTCAATTGGGGTGAAGCGCGATGTCTCACGCCAAACATCCTTCGCGAGCATCTCGCGGGATACTGTGCGTCCACGATTTTCGGCCAGATAGAGCAGAAGATCAAACTCCCGTGCCGTCAATTCCAAGGGTTCATCATTTCTGGATGCAGTTCTGTTTCTTGTGTCGATCGATAGATCCCCTATGACGAGCAGAGAATTTGGAGCGGGCGTGAGGAACCTTCGCAGCAGGGCATCAATGCGGGCAATTAACTCCGGGAAAGAAAATGGTTTCCCCAGGTAGTCATCAGCTCCAGTCCTGAGTCCTTCGACTCTGTCCTCAACCGAATTGTGAGAGGTGAGGATCAGCACTCTTAAATCGATAGCTTCCCTGCGTATTTGTCGAAGGACTTCGAGCCCGTTTCGATGCGGAAGAGTCAGGTCAAGAAGCAGGAGATCGGGCCGAAGCGTATGAACAAGAAAGAATCCTTCTTCGGCGGAACTTGCCGCCACGACCTCGTAGCCCGCGGTTTCAAGGCCTGACGCCAGCGCTGCCGACATCTTCTTATCGTCCTCGATGATCAGGATTTTTGGAGAAGCTGACGCCATGTCTCATGATTCCCCAGCGTGACCTTTATCGACAAGTACGGGAATGCAAATGTCAGAAAGATGTAAGCCAATGTAAGAAATGGAAATGCTCCACTGAGGCTAGTCAGTCATTCGTGATTCCAGAGGAGCACTCCATGAATCGTATCCTGCTCGTTGGCTTATTGTTGTCCACGGCCGTTTCTGTCGCCCAAAACGAGAAGGCTGTTCCGGCCCCAGCTCAGTTGGAGGCTCCGACTACACTTCCGATTGTTTTCACGAAGACCATTGCTGCAGCTCGGTCACACACTGGAGATGAGGTCTCAGCCAAGACAAGCCAGGTGGTGCATCTGGCAAATGGCACGGTGATTCCTTCAGGAACAAAGGTAGCCGGCCACGTCGTCGCAGCGAACGGATTTGCATACGACAGAACGCCCTATGCCCGCCAAAAAACATCGATATTAACGATCAAGTTCGACTCTGTGCAAATCGGAGATGCCACGCTGCCGCTGAACGTCATGGTTCGAGCGATGGCTGATCCCATTGCCAGTGAGCAGGCGTACTTCAAATGGGCCACGGACATCGATCCGCAAGGTACTACGACACAGATCGGGGGAGACCAGGTTACACCTCGGGCGTTGGAAGTCGTGGACAGGGACGGCGATGTAGTGGGATACAACAAACGCGGTGGAGTCTACGCGCACCTGATTGCCAGCGGTAGCTGCGACGGAAGCGATGTCGAAGTGTCGATGGGAATTTATTCGGCTTCCGCATGTGGTTTATACGGATTCGCTCAAGTCTCTGCTACGGAGAGGGGTTCGCAGACGCAACCGTCCAGACTGACTCTGGTTTCGACTCACGGGTCCCCAAAGATATGGAAGGCTAGCACGGCTCTGCTTGAGGTGCTGCCCGCTCAACAGAACACCGCATCGCGTTAATTGGCGAACCATTATCCATGGAGACCTATGCATGTTGGAAAATGGACCGGCCGTCAAGGTCACGATCCATCTCAATCGGGACACTGGAGCAAAAGAAGGTTTTCTCGTTGACGATATTTTTGCATTTCTGCGCAGGAACGGTATTCAAGGCGCCACCATGCTGCAGGCGTACGCAGGGTTCGGAGCTCATCGGCAGCCGCACACTACCGGCGCGGGCGACGTAGCTGGCCTTCATCTCCCCGTTGTCGTCTATTTCATTGAGGAGCAGCAGAAGGTCGACGCAATTCTCGATGAACTGCTGTCGATGGTCACTGACGGCCTGGTCGAAGCACACCCCACAACAGTTCTCAGGAATATTTCTTCATCAGCGAAGGTCGTTTCCTGATGAGGTCCCGCTTGTATCTTTTCTCGTGCGTGTTTTCTATATGCGGGCTTCTATCGGCACCTCTTATGGCGCAGGCCGTTCCAGTAACGCTCACGTTGGCACAAGCGGAAGCGACCGCGCTTGCGAATCAGCCGCGCATGCTTGCTGCACAGCTCCGAAGCCAGGCCGCTGCGGAGAAAATTCGGCAGGCGAAAGCAGGCTTGTTCCCGACAATAAGTTTTAATGCAACTGGAGTTCAGGTCGCCGATACCGGAACATCGACTGCCGCAGGAAATATCACCACATCGTCTATCTCGGATCGATTTGCATATGGCGGCAACCTTACGCAGCTTGTGACGGATTTTGGCCGCACAAGTGCTCTCGTCGGAAGCGCGCGATTTTCAGCCGAGGCGCAACAAGACCTCACAATCCTCACACGCGCAAGAGTACGGCTGAATGTGCGAGAGGCCTACTATCAGGTGCTTGGCCAGGAGGCTGTCCTGCGTGCAGCACAGGCCGCTCTGGCAAATCGACAGCTGATCTCGCGCCAGATATCAGCACTTGCGCAGAGTGAACTCAAATCGACGCTTGACGTTAATTTTGCGAGGGTGCTGGAGAGCGAAGCGGAACTGGCCGTAGTGCGTGCGCAGAGTGCCGTTGCTCAACAGAGGACTCTGCTTGCCACGGCCATGGGAGTGCAACACCCCGTAACAATGGTGCTGAGCGATGTAGCTGTTCTCCAAAATGAATCGTTGCCTGCGTCTCCCGATGGCTTACTCAAAGAAGCAGGAACGCAACGCGCTGATCTGAATGCTGCTCAGGCGCAGCAGTACGCTGCCAGCAAATTCGCTCTGTCGGAGAAGCGTCTGAGCTACCCGACGCTCAACGTGCTCGCCTCTGCGGGGCAGATACCATACCACGACCATACTTTGCATGATGACTATGCTGCCGCGGGCTTCAATCTGAGTATTCCCGTGTTCAATGGAGGACTCTTTTCTGCACGCCAAAATGAAGCAGAACGTGAGGCGGATGCCCGGGCGCGAGACGTGCAGCAGCTGCAATTGGAGGTAAGCGAGCAGGTGCGTGACGCGTGGTATCGCGCCGACGAAGCCTTCAAGACCATTGATGTAACCAACCGTCTGCTTGCTGAAAGCAGAGAAGCACTGCGTCTTGCACAGGACCGGTATGAAGCAGGTCTGGGAAGCATTGTCGAACTGAACGAAGCCCAGCTGAATGAAACATCGGCCGAAATTTCGGCTGCGGCCGCGACGTACACCTATCTGACTCGCAGAACACAGCTCGATTTCGTTACAGGACTGCTGAACTGAAAGGCATTTATCGATGGCAAGCTTGAGACATGTAATGGGTCTGGCGCTGATGCTCTTTGCGGGAACCGGACTACTTATTTCATGCAGGTCGTCTCCGCCTGCAGCTAATCCTGCGCTTACAGTACCGGTGGCGACTGCCGGACCAGCTACCCTCGAAAACGATCTTGTTCTCACAGCAGAGTTTCGGCCTTACCAGGAAGTGGACGTCATGGCGAAGGTCGCAGGCTATGTGAAGGAAATTCGCGTCGATATCGGAGACCATGTTCGCCGTGAATCCATTTTGGCGACGCTTGAGGTTCCGGAGATTGAAGATGACGTGGCGAAGGCAAAGGCCGGTGTTGCAGCTGCAGAAGCAAATATTGTTACGGCTCAGGCTGCCATCGAGCGGGCGCGTGCCGGTGCGAATATCGCCTCCCTTTCCTTCAAGCGCATTCAGGACGTTGCGACACGTGACCGCGGACTCGTCCCCAAACAGGATATTGACGTAGCGCAGTCACATGATCTCGAAGCTGCCGCGCAGCTCGCAAGTGCGACTTCTGCGTTGAAGGCTGCCCGGGAAGGAAAGGCTGGAGCGGATTCAGAATATTCCCGCGCCGTCGCCATGATGCAGTACGCTACCATTCGCGCTCCCTTTACCGGCGTCATCACGAAACGTTATGCCAATACCGGCTCAATGATCCAGGCCGGCATCGCATCGCAAACACAAGCCATGCCCGTGGTGCGGCTTGCGCAAAACGACCTGCTGCGCCTCATTCTCCCTGTTCCGGTGAGCGATGTTGCCGGTGTTCGGAATGGACAGCCTGTGGATGTGAATGTCGTCAGCCTTGGACGAACGCTGCGCGGCACCGTTACACGCTATGCGGACTCAGTTCAGATGAGCACTCGCACGATGGATACAGAAGTTGATGTGCCTAATCTCGATGGCTCTCTCGTGCCCGGTATGTACGCGGAAGTGCATCTCCATCTGGCCGCGCGTCCAAATGTCCTGAGCGTTCCTATCGATGCAGTCGATGGACTCGGCACAAGCGTGCAACAGGTTTACGTGGTCCGCGACGGTGTGGTTCATCTCACGAATGTGAAGACGGGCATGCAGACGCCGACGCGAGTCGAGATTCTTACTGGGATCGAAAGCGGAGACAAAGTTATCGTTGGCCGGCACAGCGGGTTATCCGATGGCGAGACGGTCGAGGCGCT
>JAATFH010000164.1 GCA_015655315.1 Terriglobales bacterium | reverse complement strand
TGCACCTCGAAGACGAAGCCTCCGCCAGGAGGCGTTGCGTTGAAGGTCTGATCCTGCAATATCCAATCGAGGCGAAGAAGGCCACCGAGCCAGGAAAGATTGCCATCGTGGGCGTCGAGCAGAATGACATGATCCTGAGGTGTGCCCAGCTCGCCTGGAACGGCTTGTCCCGATGCAGAGGCGAGGATAGTGGCGCGAATGCGCGCGGCCAGATCGGAGGCTACGACTTGTGTTGAATAGGGTGTACGCAGCATGAAGTCGTGATAGCGCGTGTTCATCTCCATGAGTTGATTGAGATCGCTGCGTGAGACTCGGCCCCAGCCTACCTGTTCCATCGGAAGGCCCTGGGTATATTCGAGAAGAAAGTTTTCAGCGAAATCGGATCCTAACGTGACAGAATTTTCTTCACGATTGTTGCGTGGCGAGGCTACACCGTTCTGCACGCGGATAGTGCGAAAGTCAGGCTTGGTCTTATCGCAGTCTTTGCCAGTGCAGTCCATGAGGACATGGTGCATCGTTTCGAGTGGCAGGGTGAAGGCGGTGGCGAACCAGTCGGGCTGATTGGCCATGCGTCCATTTGTGGCATCGGCCAGCTTTTGATGATCGACGGCGGGGCCGTCAGCTGGTGAGAAAAGTGGATTTCTCTGTCCCATCGGGCGAATATGAACTTCAACGAAGCAGTTGGGAGCCAGTTCGGCTACTAGAACTTTTGCCGATGCGATGGTGCGTTGCGTGGTATTGGCCTCAGCATAGATGCCAGAGTGATTGCAGGAGACGCTTCCGAGCAGCGATGGATAGCGCGTGCGATAGTAGTCAGCCAGCAGCCTGAGAGCTGCGGCTCCGTGCTCGGTCAACACTCCAGGGGCAGATGGCCAGGCAGGCCAGGGCTGCGCGTTATAGGCGCTGGAGCGGGTTTCACTTTCAATCGGTGCGCGTACCCCGTGGCGGACAAGGAGAATGACGGAACGGATTTCGTCGTTGGAGTCGCTGTTTTGTCCGTAGGAGGGATTGACCGCCAGAACGGAGCAAAGCAGCAGAGCACACACTTGTAAGAAATGCTTCATAGAAAATCTGTCTCTAAGTTGTAACTGTAAAAGAGCAAATTGGAATCGCTATGCAGTCTACGTCTACTTTCCGGACTCGGATGGGCGCAGATTTTTGGCATATTGCTTCAGATAGGGCGCAAGGTCTTCATACTGGTCAGTGGCGATGAAGTTGACGCCGGCGGCAATGGCCGCTTTCCACCGGGGTACAACAGCATCACGCGATCCGAAATTGTAATAACGGCCCCATCCGTGGTCCTTTGCGGGAGCAAAACCATCGAGGGTGTAGAAGCGAATCCAGAAGCCCTTTTTGTGAGCGTCTTCGACAAGTGCGCGGAGGCGTTGATTGTCGGTTTCAGTCCAATCGCCGGACTGACTTTGCCCGCCTTCTTCGACGGGATACCAGGAGTAGTTCACCCAGCGGCGGTAATTTGTAGGTGGTGTGGTTACAAATTGATCGGGCGGTGTGGTGATGGCCCAGTGCATCTTTTCCTGCACCGACATGCCATCAGGCGGCTCGACGGTATGTGCGGAGCCAAAGATAAGCAAAGGTGAGCCTGTTGGCACGGCATCATAAAAAACCTTCTCCTGCGCATCGTTATCTTCGGTGATGGCCAGGATGGGCTTGCGATCGATAGGAGAGAGCTTATGTGGGTCGTCGGTTTTAACGGCGGTCGAGAGCCATGGCTTATATTCGTTCAGCAACTGCCAGACACCTTCCAAAATAGCCTGCTGGTTGTCTTTGAAGTCGAAGTGCAGAACGATGAGCGGCCACTGGTCGCGCTTGTTTTCTTGAATGGCCTTTTCAATGACTGGACGCACTTGTTCGAAGAAATAATCGTGCAGCGTGGGTCCTGTGCCTGTGGTTTTTGGAGTATGCGAGACGACGACCCGGCCTTTGCCGGTTGCGGGATCGACATACCAGGCCAGATCCTGTTCGATAGAAACAGGAAAACCGGAATTGAGGGCGCGCTTGACCCGGTCAGTCCATTGACCTTCGTAGGGATAGCAGTTGTGCGCGTCGAGGATGGAGCGATTGTGATTCAGGAAATCAAGATCGTTTTTTTGCGC